>CAZYBX010000008.1:0-10962 GCA_964645565.1 uncultured Planctomycetia bacterium
CGAATCCCATCGTCCCCGCCATCTCACAAGGCAAAATGTGCGGTATATTCGGAATATTAGGCCATAAAGACGCCGCCAGGCTCACCTATCTCGGCCTCTACGCCCTCCAGCATCGCGGTGAAGAAAGCGCGGGCATATTCGCGTTTAACGGCAAAAGCATCACTCATCACAAGGGTATGGGCCTTGTAAGCGATGTGTTCGATGAAAAGGCCATCAAGTCACTGCGCGGCAATCTGGCCATCGGCCATATCAGGTATTCGACCACAGGCTCGAGCCACTCCAGGAACGTCCAGCCGTTTTTAGCAAGGCACAAAAGAGGCCACGTCGCCATCGCCCATAACGGTAATCTGACCAACGCCATGGACCTCCGCCGCGCTATGGAGGAGGAAGGTTCGATATTCCAGACCACTATGGATTCGGAGGTGATCGTCCATCTTATAGCTAAAGCGGGGAAGGAGGACTATAAAAACAGCGTTACCGGGGCGCTTTCCAGGCTCGAGGGCGCCTATTCCCTTATCCTGATGCTCGACGACAAGCTTGTGGGGGCGAGAGACCCGCGCGGCTGGAGGCCTCTTTGCATCGGCCGTATAGACGGCGCTTATGTCCTGGCGAGCGAGACATGCGCCCTGGATATCATCAACGCGGGATATGTCCGCGACGTCGAACCCGGAGAAATAGTCTTCATAAGTAAAAACGGGATAGAAAGCGTAAGGCCGTTCGAGCGGCGCAAACCGTCCATGTGTATCTTTGAGTATATATATTTCGCGCGCCCTGACAGCAACATATTCGGCAGGAATGTCTATTTGACGCGCAAGCGGCTCGGAGAGGAGCTCGCGAGGGAGCATCCGGCGGACGCAGACCTGGCGATACCCATACCCGATTCCGGCAATTACGCCGCGGTCGGGTTTGCCGAAGTCTCGAAGACGCCTCTTGAGGCAGGCATCATCAGGAACCATTACATCGGCAGGACCTTCATACAGCCTTCCCAGCTTGTCAGGGATTTCAGGGTGAAGATAAAGCTTAATCCTATACGTGACGTGTTGAAAGGCAAGCGCGTCGTCGTTATCGAAGATTCTATCGTGAGAGGTACAACGAGCAGGGTGAGAGTGAAGACGCTGCGCGAGGCCGGGGCCAGGGAAGTGCATATGCGCGTAAGCTGCCCGCCCCTGAAATTCCCCTGTTTCTACGGGATCGATTTCCCCACCAAAAAAGAACTGATAGCGTCCAACAAAACGGTGGATGAGATAAGGGACTTTATCGGGCTGGACAGCTTGAAGTATCTAAGCTTCGAAGGCATGCTGAAGGCTATGCTTTTACCGGGAGATGAGTTTTGCACGGCTTGCTTCAACGGCGAATATCCGGTAAGGCCGCCTAAAAAGTTGTCGAAAAAGATGTTGGAAGGATAAAAGGCGCCCGAAGATGGCTAAAGAGACGTATGATGTGATAATAATTGGAGGAGGGCCGGCAGGGCTGACCGCCGGTATATACACTTCCAGGGACAGGCTGAAGACCCTTTTGCTGGAGAAGGGCATATGCGGGGGGCTGGCCTCTTCGACCGATGTCGTCGAGAACTACCCCGGTTTCCCCGAAAGCGTCAAAGGCGCGGATCTCATGGGCAAGTTTAAAGAGCAGGCGGTGAAGTTCGGGGCACAGATAAATGAACTCGAAGAGGTGAAAAAGCTGAATGCCGGAAGCAGGGCCATATCGGTGCAGACGGATAAGGGTGAATATGACGCCCGCGTTCTCATCATCGCCTCGGGCAGTGTCCCGAAAAAATTGGATATACCGGGCGAGGGAGAGCTGAAAGGCCGCGGCGTGTCTTATTGCGCCACTTGCGACGGCCCGCTTTTCAGGGGCAAGGACGTTGCGGTAATAGGCTGCGGTAATTCAGGGCTGCAGGAAGGGGAGTCAATACTCAGGTACGTGAAAAGCATCACCTTTGTGGAGTTTCTTCCCCAGATGACCGCCGCAAAGATATTACAGGAGAGGCTGCAAAAGAAGGAAAACACAGCCTTTCTCCTTAACCATGCGCTGACTGCCATAAAAGGCGAGAAACAGGTAGGATCAATCCGGGTCAAAGATCGAAAGACAGGCGAAGAGAAAGACATCGATGTCTCCGGCGTGTTCATATACGCGGGTTTTATACCTAATACGGGCTTTTTGGGGGGGGCCGTGAAATTGGACGCCGCAGGTTATATAATGACAAACGAAAAGATGGAGACGACGGCGCCCGGCATCTACGCGGCAGGAGATGTATGCTCCAAAAGGGTCCGCCAGATCGACACAGCGTGCGGAGACGGTACCATAGCGGCGATATCCGCTTTAGAGCGGATAAAAGAACTCGGCAGTTAAATTAAGGTAATATAAAGTAAGATTTTTCTTGACACAACCCCGCAATTGTCCTAATATAGTCTACAATAGTAAGTGAAAATAAAGTAAGCATAGGCTATAGCGAAGATGTTTGCGGGGAAGAGGCCACCACAAAAAAATCTTAAGCTAGGACCGATGTCATCGCGGCACCGGTTTTTTTATTATAGTTATGAAAAGATAAAAAGGTTGACGAAAGCCGGTCTTATAACAGCAAGCCTTTTTATCCCGATAAACGGGTTTGCGGAGACAGGCGCGGTAAGTATAAAAGTCCATATGAGGGTCGTTGCGGCCCCCCTGCAGGAGGAGAGCGGGATCAGCGCTGACCGCGGGACGGCCGTATGGTCCGACCCGCCATTTTTGGCACAGTCTCAACCTCAGGGCGACACGGCCGGAATGATGGTCCGCATGACAGTTGTCGAAGGCGCCTCCTATAGCGAGATCATCCCTTATTCCCCTTAGGATGACGCTTACGGTGCTCTACTCTATTTTTTTCTCACTCAGATTCAGTAAAAGCGTTATCTGCTGCAGCAGCTTGGCGAATTCCACGGGCTTCGTGACATAAAAATCAGCTTCCTGGTCGTATGCCTTCTCGGCTTTTTTCAGGTCATCCACCGCAGTAAGCATGATAAACGGCACGCGGTTGAAGCTCGGATCCTTTCTTATCTGGCTCAAAACCTCGAACCCGTTCTTAATAGGCATCTTTACATCGCAGATAATCATGTCCGGCCTGAACATGCGGGCTTTTATAAGGCCGGCATCGCCGTCTTCCGCCGTGAGGACCTCATACCCCGAGGGCAAGAGGCCTTTCAGCATAAAGTCCAGAAATTCCTTTTCGTCATCTATCAATAAGATCTTAGGCTTGGCCATGAGTGAATTATACCATAAAACAGGCAAAATGCAAAATCTCAACCGCCGTCGTGCGGATTTGCAGCCTTGTCATTTTTTATCTCTTAAGGTATACTTCTTATGATCCAAAGAACGGGAGGCGATAAATGGGAGAGGATAACGATTTTTCTCCGGAAATCCACAACATACAAGTCACTAAACTGGACGACGACAGGTTCATCATAGTCTTCGGTACAAAAACGGAGATACCTAATCTTTACTCGGCAGTGACTGAGATAGAGATCGACAGGTCCCTTTTGGAGCAATTCGTGGCGAATGCCCGGCAGGCGCTGGAATAACCCGCATAAAAAATAATACCTTGCCAATCCGCCACTCATCATGTATACTTTTACGAAATAATGAGAGGATGTGATAGTGCTTCCTTCAAGACATGTCATAATTTCATTTTCTTTGGGCGCTATGATCTATTATTTGACCAGGTCTATCGGGGCGGGGCTGGCTTGCCTTTTTTCCGGAGTCCTCGTAGACGTAGACCATATAATCGATTTCATCATCAACAGCGGCCCCAAAGGCTTTAGCTTCAAGGAGATGTATTGGACCTGTATTAAGCTGCCCCATCAGAAAGAGTCAAGCAAGATCAAGAAAGTATATCTTGTTTTCCACGCGTGGGAAATCGTGTTTTTGCTATGGTTGTGCTACGTTTTTTCGCATAATATCTATGTCCTCTCCCTGGCTATAGGATATACAAGCCATCTGCTTTTGGATACCGGCGCGCGCGCGTTCCACCCATTGGCGTATTCTCTTGTTTATCGGCTAAAGAGGGATTTCAAACCAATAAAATTCTTCCACGCCCGCTTCTTATAACACTCACCCCAAGCCATTTTTGAATTAACAAAATAAAAAGTAGGCATAGCAATTAATTTCTTGACATTCTGATTATTTTAAGTTATACTATGTTTGCGTTTAATATAATAAAAAGGTAGAAATGTCTTTTAGGGGGCGGAGATGAGGACTAAAGGTAACGGCTTTGATAGCTCAAGGCTTACGGAGGCGCTCATCCGTAGAAAGTTGATCACTATTCTAGAGCTTGACCGCGCAAAAGAAGAGCACAATAACGGAATGGCCGGTATGCCTCTTCAAAGGATACTGGTCGAAAAAGGCTTTATAAGCGAAGATGACTTAGTGGAGGTTTATTCCAAGACCTTTGACGTCCCCGTCTTTAACCCCGAAAATGACAAGGTCGATTCCGCGGCCGCGAAGCTTATATCGGATAAAGCGGCAAAGCATTACTCCGTCTTTCCCGTCCGGAAAGAGGGCGAGGCCCTGATTCTGGCGATGGTCAACCCAAATGATATCGTGGCGATGGATGACATATCTATTATGACCAAAATGCAGGTAAAGCCGGTCCTTGGGAAAAAGAGCGACATAAAAAAGTGTATCGATAAATACTACGACTCGGATGACAATCTCTATGACATCCTGCAAAGCATAAAAGTCCCGGACATTCATGTGGCTAAAAGCGAAGACCTCGAGGAAGGGGTGTTTGATGTCAGGAGCAATAAATACAGAAGCTCGGTCGCCGTCAGGCTGGCCAATTTCATATTATGCGATGCGATCAAACACAGGGCAAGCGATGTACACATCGAGCCGCAGGATAGTGTGGTGATGGTCCGGTTCAGGATAGACGGAAAGCTCAAAAACATGATGAAGGCGCCCCGCTCGCTTCATTCCGCGCTCGTGGCGCGTATAAAGATATTGACAAAGCTTGATATTACCGAGAAGACAAGACCTCAGGACGGCAGGGTAAGGATAGTGGTCAATGATAGAAAGGTGGACCTGAGGATAGCCACCATGCCCACCTTTTACGGGGAAAAAGTCGCGATAAGGCTCCTGGACACGAAAGAAGCCAGGGTCGAACTCACAAAGGTGGGTTTTCACAAAGGAGAACTCGTCGCTTTTAAGTCGGCCATCGGCAGACAGCAGGGGATGATCCTGGTCACGGGCCCTACGGGTTCCGGCAAGACATCGACGCTATACGCCGCGCTGAACCATATAAAAAATGAGACCATGAACATCGTCACCATAGAAGACCCTATAGAATACCTTATCGAAGGGATCAATCAGATGCAGGTCAATCCCGTTAAAGATATCACGTTCGCAAACGGATTGAGGAATATCCTGAGACAGGATCCCAATGTCATCCTGGTAGGCGAGATAAGGGACCAAAAAGCGGCTGAAATAGCCTTCAGAGCGGCGCTCACAGGGCATCTCGTTTTTTCCTCGCTCCATACAAATAATGCCGTCGCCTCCGTTACGAGGCTGCTGGATATAGGGCTGGAGCCCTCTGCCATAGCCTCTTCCCTGATAATGATAGTCTCTCAAAGGCTTGTCAGGCTCATATGCCCCCAGTGCAAAGAACAGTATTCGCCCGGCGGCAGAACGCTCGAGAAGTTCAGAGGGCATATAGAGAAATCGGGTATCGAGGGATTTTACAGGGGCAGGGGCTGTAAACACTGTAATTTCACCGGCTACCTGGGAAGGACGGCTATTTTTGAGATACTGGCAGTGAACGATAAGATAAAAAACCTCATTGCCGCCAAAGCCTCCGAGGGCGCGATCTTCAAGGAGGCGAAGAAGAACGGTCTGAAGCCGCTCGCCGAATCTGGGATGGAAAAGGTGGCCCGGGGATTGACGACACTTGAAGAGATCGCGACATGCGTTTACATGGAGGAAAAAAAGAAAAAGCCGAAGCCCGCGGAAAAGAATACGGACGGCATGGCGGAGAGGGCGCTGCCGCTCAAAGGGGAAGTATTCTATACTTATGACGACGGGCCGGCGGCTATGGGATTGAACCGGTCATATTAATATTAAGGAGAAGGCGATGGAGACAAGGCTCAGATCCAGGATAAAGGTAGCTTTAAAAGGTATTTTGGAAATCGATAAATATTTCAAGCGGCAATTTACTTTTGCCAAAGGCAGCCGTTTTGAAGCCGAGGTCTGCGATATATCCGAAGACGGCGCCGCTGTAGTAACGGACTATTATCTTCCCAAGGAGTTGACGGTGGGGATCACGATCAAAGAATCGCCGTTCGGCCTTAAGCATGCCGTGACTGCCGTCGGCGAAGTGCGTTATTGCAATAATGTCGATTCTCATAAGTATCAATGCGGAATAAAATTTTTGGCCCTGCCGCTGAGGCATAAAAGAGCGATAGGCAGATTCGCTTCCTACTATAGGGCGTGACCGCGCTTCCTTGCAATAGCTATGCCGATATGATACACTTTCTTCTTAGGGGCGTATCATGAAACCGGGCAGCGGCCTGTATATAATCGCGGTCATCATCATCCTTTTGGCGTTTTCCCAAATACTCGCCGGTAATATCTATTATTTCAGGGATTTTTCCGCTTACGTCTTCCCCTTAAAATATTTCCTTAAGGCAGAAGTCTCAAGAGGCTGTCTCCCGTTTTTGGTCCCCTATTCGAATCTTGACGTGCCGTTTTTCGCGAATCCGCAGGCAGGAACGTTTTACCCGCTTTCCGTTATCATTTATGTTCTGCCGATACTCCCCGGCCTGAAGGCTTATATCATCGTGCATTTTTTTATTGTCTCTTTCTCCATGTACTATTTTATCAGGCAGGCGCTCGGCCTTCAGAGGATTGTCGCTCTATACGGGGGGCTTACGCTGGCTCTAAGCGGATTTTTCCTGTCACTTGTCGAATACCTCTCGATCCTTTCCACTTTGGCGTATTTTCCGCTCGCTTTGGCGTTTATCAAAAAAGCCGTCGGAGACGGGAAGAGAAGATATTGGGTATTTACCGGCCTCGTCTTCTCTTTGCAGTTTTTAGGCGGCAAGCCCGATCACGCGGCTCTTTGCATGGGGGTCTCTTATCTATATGCCGTCTATCTGTCCTTTTGCGGAAAGAGGGACTATCTTAAGACTACGCTTTTCTTCTTTCTGAGCGCGTTCGTATTCCTGTCCGTATCCCTGCCGCAAATACTGCCTTTTTTAGAGTTTTTTGCGGACTCGGACCGCTGGATGGGGACATTTGAGATCATAACGAAAGGCTCCGTCCATCCGCTCGAGACGTTAAAATTCCTCATACCGGATATATTCGGGGACTATAAAACGGACGTCAGGCATTTTTGGTTCGGCCAGATCTACTTCACGTCGTTTTATATAGGTATAGCGCCGCTCCTGCTGGCATTATTCAGCTTCCGCGGGGAAGGAAGCCGGCGAAGGGTATCGGGGTTTTTTACCGCCCTCTTTTTAGCGGGCCTTTTCTTGTCTTTCGGCAGATTCACCCCGCTATACGGACTGTTGTTCAGGATATTCCCTGTTATAAGGTTCATGCAGTACCCTTCCAAATTTATGTATTTTGCCGTCTTTTCCCTGGTCGCGCTGTCGTCCCTCGGATTGGATAATTATATGAGTCTCATCGGGAGCGGAAGGTATGATATGGTAAAGGTCCGCATAAGGAGGCTCGTTCTTATAGCCGCAGCGTTATCATCCGTATTGTTATTGGCGTTTGTCTTTCAGGGGCGCATAAAGAAGTTTTTCGCTCATGCGTTTTTGCTTCACGCCGATTTTTTAGATTTCGAATTCGATTATATTTTTACGCGTCTCCTCAAACTGGCCGCTGTCCTTTTTATCTTCGCGATGCCGCTCAAGGTCCTTTTGGATAGAAGGACGGGCCCTTATCAGTGCGCCTGTTTTGTGGCCGCCTTCGCGGCGTTCAATCTCTTATGCTGCGGCTTTAACGCAAACCCCGTCGTAAAAGACGGTTTTTTCACGCAAAAACCGCGTATCTCGAGATATTTCGGCCATAGGGACCAAAGCAGGATATTATTTCTGGACGACGAAGAGCGGAGTATATTCTTATTCCGGAATTACCCACCCGGTTATCCGTTGTGGGAAGCGTATCATGCTGTCCATAAGGAATTGATGTATCCGAATATAAACCTCATATATGGTTTTTCCAGTCCGGATTCCATGTGGGTGCTTGAGCCGAAGCCGGATATGAAAAGTTTTCTTGATGCGGAAAACGTCAACATGCTAAGCCTTTCTAACGTAGGATACGTCTATACGGCGAAGGAGATAAAAAATGAAGCGTATGAGCTCGTGGGGAGCGTGCGGTACGATGAATTTCTTTATCCGGTCAATATATACCGGAATAAAAAAGTGCTGCCCAAGGTCTTTTTCACGGCGGGATTCCGCGTGGTGGAAGACCATGCCGCCATACCGGAGATGATCGGAAAAAGCGGCTTTGACCCGGAGCGGGAGATCCTTTTAGGAGACTATCCTGAGGAGTCTTTCCTGACCCAGGGCCGCAAGAAGCCCGTTGCTTATAAGATAAATTCGAGCAGGATAGATACGGATACGACAGAGGTGGATATCGAGGCGGAAGACGACGGTTTTTTGTTCGTCAGTAGAAGGTATTCGCGGGACTGGAAGTGCATGGCAAACGGGATGCCTGCGCCGGTCTACCGCGCGGACCATTTTTTCCAGGCCGTTCCGCTCAGGAAGGGCAGAAATATAGTGAAGTTGACTTACGCGCCCGGCGCATTTATCTATGCTGCGGCGGGCGGCGCGGCCTCACTTTTTTTATTGGCGGCATATCTATTTTTAGGAGGCAGAGGAAGATGAGGATATTGGCTTTGGTGCCGCCGGTAAGCGGTAATGTGATCAGGGACGTGCTTTACGGCTGCTGGTGCAGGGGGCGCAGGATAGGCGGGGGCACTGTGCCTCCTTTAAGCCTTCTTTCGGTCGCCACCACGCTGAAAAAAGCAGGCCATCATGTGAGACTTATGGACGCGCCGGAGGAAGGAAGGGGCGTAGAGGACATAGAAGGGGCAATAACGGATTTCGACTTCATCGTCATATTGACCTCGAGTATGAGCTTTAAAGAGGACGTCGCCCTGCTTTCAAGTCTCAAGAAGAAGAATCCGCGTTTACTGACCAGCTTATTCGGATCCCATCCCACTTTTATGCCGAAGGCATGCCTCGAGCATGAAGAGGTGGATATACTCGTCAGGTACGAGCCCGAGTTTATCTATCGCGATCTGACGGATTCGCTTGAAAAAGAAGGGGGCCTCTGGAAGGATGTAAAAGGTATAGCTTTCAGGGATAAGGACGCTGTCAGGATAAATGAGCCGTATCCCTTTATAGAAAATCTGGACGCGCTTCCCGTCCCCGACAGGTCGCTTTTACCTCCGGGCTCCGGGTATTTTAATCCTATAGTCAAGAGGACGCCGTATACGACTTCGATAACTTCCCGCGGCTGCCCGGGCAGGTGCTCTTTTTGCACGGCTCCGGCATTTACCGGGAATAAAGTGCGCTATAATAGCGCTGAATACGCGCTCCGCGAGACCGAATATCTTTTATCGGCGGGTTTTAAAGAGATATACTACCGGGACGAGACATTCTCTTTTTTCAACGCCAGGAACGAAGAGCTGTGCAGGTCCATAATAGATAAAAGGCTCGATGTGAGCTGGCTATGCAACATAAGGGTAGGGACTATCAAAAAGGATACGCTTGCCCTGATGAAGCGCGCGGGATGCCATACTATCAAGGTCGGTGTCGAGAGCGGAGTCCAGGCGGTCCTGGACAGGTCGCAAAAGGGGATAAGGCTGGAGGATACGCGGGCGCTGTTCGAATGGGCCCGTGAATTAGACCTGTCCACCCACGCCCATGTGATGCTGGGCATGCCCGGCGATGACAGGGAAACGGTGAAAAAGACCGTCGATTTTGTCATATCGCTTGAGCCTACAACGGTGGATTTCGGTATCTGCACGCCCTATCCCGGCACGCCCCTCTTCGACGGCTTGGTCGAGCGGCATAAGGAACTGAAGGACAGGATGGAGGTCGGCTGGGAGACTCTTCATGTCACCGGGCATCTGAATAAATACTTCACCGGCCTTACGGCGGGAGAGCTCGAAGACGCCGTATCCGTGGCATATAGAAGGTTTTATATCAGGCCGCGTTATATTTTATCCTGGCTGGGACGGATCGCCCGTGACGTGAGATCGCTCGCAAAGGTCTTAAAGGCCGGATTTAATATAATTCTCTTCTGCTTTCTGGGGGAGGACCGTAAAAGATGAAGATAAACTATCTGGTGCCTGTCTATAATGAAAGAAATACGGTAAAGGATGTCATAGAAAGATTGTCCGCTTTGCCGTTTGATAAAGAGATAATCGTCGTCGACGACGGGTCTACGGACGGGACGGGAGAGATCCTCCGTTCATTAAGCGGCGTAAGGGTCGTCGAACATAAGGGCAATATGGGCAAGGGCGCCGCCATCGTAACGGGCCTTAAGGAGATCGCGGAAGGTATAGTCGTCATACAGGACGCGGACCTGGAGCTTGAGCCGGCGGAGACACCGGATCTGGTCAGAGGGATAAAGGATGGAAAGAGAGATGTCGTTTTCGGCACCAGATTGAAGGGCCATTTCGCCTTTACCGCGGGTTATATCTGTAATAAGATCCTGGCTGCTTTTACCAACATGATATTCGGGTCGCATCTTACGGATATCATGACCTGCTATAAGATCATGGATGTGAAGATACTGAAAGGATTGGGGCTGCGGTCACAGGGCTTTAACATAGAAGCCGAGATCACCGCGAAATTACTGTCCTCGGGGTATAATATAATCGAAATACCCGTCTCGTATAAGATGAGGACGAAGAAAGAGGGCAAAAAGATACGGCTCAAAGACGGGTTCGGGATAATTTACACTTTGATTAAATCAAAA
>CAZYBX010000008.1:10972-16723 GCA_964645565.1 uncultured Planctomycetia bacterium
TATAAAAGTGAGTATCCGGGGGTAGGGGCATGGATGGCTTATATGGAAGCGCCGAGAGGCGAAGGTATAAACGGGTGGATGTGAGTTTTATCGCCACTTATAAAGTGCTCGACCCCATAAAAGCGCGCAACAAGCTTGAAGAAAATTATGTTTATACTAAGATGTTTAACTTGAGCGAAGGCGGAATGGCTATCTCAGCGGTTTATAATGTCCCCAATTCAAGCCTCCTTTCACTAAGATTTACTTTAATAGACTCCCTCGCATACAGAAGCGAGAACCGTTTCAAGCCGATGAGCATGACGGCGGAGGTTGTTTATAGCGTTAAGTCCGGAGCGCTCGAATACCGCTGGGGAATTTGTTTTAAAAACATAAATGAGGAAGACAGACGTTCTATAGCCGATTTTGCGGCGCGCAGATAGACTAATCAAAAGGTTCATGCAAAAACAGGCTTTCAGCGTAAGATTGTTGGGTATTATTATAGCGTTATTTGGCGCTTCTCACCTCTTTTTGAATCTTTATGCGGCGTCCCTGCCTTTATTCGTGAGCCCCGATGAAATACCCGGATTGATGCGAGGATTATCGCGGATGCTCGGCCCGATAGCCGTTCAGGAAGACAGGAACATCGCGATACTGTGCGTAAAGATCACTGTCAGCGCCCTGTTCCTGACGGGCGGCGCGGGCTTGATGAGATTCCGGGAATGGTCCAGAAGGCTTGTGCTTGTCCTTTTGGCCCTGCGCATCATGTACGGGACGGCGGTCTGCGTCATAAAGGGCTTTTTCCATCCTCATCTCGCCATAATAATCGCCGCGGGCCTGTTTTTATTTTATTATTTTACCCGCCCCGCCGTAAAAGCGGAGTTGAAGTGAAAAGGAAGGGGTTTAATTGAGATTACTGATGATCCTGTCGCTCCTGCTCGCGTCTACGGTTGCCGCCGGAGACGCTATGAGGGAGCTGAACTGGGAGGATCCGGCGCATATTTTG
Organism: uncultured Planctomycetia bacterium; assembly: GCA_964645565.1. Lineage (GTDB taxonomy): Bacteria > Omnitrophota > Gorgyraeia > JAHIPI01 > JAHIPI01 > BS750m-G14. Next base: position 11,955 of record CAZYBX010000008.1, read on the forward strand.
GCGGAACTTGAGGCTTCCGGGATAGAAACGGGGTTAAGGGCGTGGGACGACCAGGAAGTCATCGCAAAGCTGGCCGAAAAAGAGATAACGGAAGACCTGATCCGGGGCCTGTACTATGATTTCAAGAATGTCGTCATCGATCCTCCGGATCCATATGCGCATACGGAATATACCATCGACGACAAAGAAGAATCTTTAGGCGATGCCGAAGCGCTGGGACGGTTATTGCACAATCTATACCGCTCATTATCCGAAAAGGATTCGAAAAAGTACGGCACTCTGATCGGCCTGATGAGGGCAGTCCTTTATGTCGACATCAAACACATCCCTTTCGCGCTTAAAAATGACGATTCAAGGGATTTTTTATGGTATGAGGCGCATGCGAAGGGCGTGAGGGCGGTAGACAAGGAATATGCAGGGATTTTCAAAGACTGAATGGCGATACTTTGAACTATGGGCTCACCCGGAGGTAGAAATAGTCTGCTTGGAAGCAACAAGACGGTTCCGGCGGTATTTCTCATAATAATCTTAGGGTCGATCATCTACGCGAATTCTTTAAGCGGCCAGCTCGTCTGGGATGATGAATTTCTCGTGGAGCAGAATCTCTACATAAGAGACTGGTCGCATCTGGGCGAGATCTTTACGAGCGATATATGGGCGGGCAGCGGGCAGCCGCTTTATAACTATTACCGGCCCCTGCACGTACTCTCCTATGTAGTGGACTATTCTCTCTGGGGACTCAAGCCATTCGGTTATCACCTCACAAATGTCATACTGCATATACTGGCGGCTTTATGCGTATACTGGTTTATAACACTCCTTTACGGTAACCGTCTTCTTTCTTTCCTGACAAGCGCCCTCTTCCTGACGCACCCCGTCCAAACAGAGACCGTCGCCTCGGTATCCGTCCGGGGAGACTCCATGGCCGCTTTGTTCATGCTTCTCTGCCTGATCTTTTATATAAAGGCGCACGATAGACCAAGGCCGGCCTTTTTCATACTGACATTATTGAGTTACACCCTCGCGCTTCTTACGAAAGAGGGCTGTCTGATCCTTCCCGCATTAATACTCCTTTATCACTATACTTTTAAAAAAAGGATCAGGCCTGGGGTGTTTATCCCTATCGTGGGCGCCGCCTGCGGTTATCTTTTCCTGAGGTCGATAGTCTTAAAATCAGCGCCCTTATCTCCGGCGTGGCTCGCTGCGGCTTTCGACAGGCTACCGGGGTTCTTTGCGGCGATAGCGAAATATTTCAGGCTCTTGATAGCGCCCTTCGATCTTCATGTTGAATACGGGAATGCCCTCTTTGATTTTACAGACCCATATGCGATATCGGGCATGATCTTATGTTTTTCATTTTTGACATACGCATTGATAAAAAGGCGCGGGAGCGGCGTCGTTTTTTTCTCTATTGTCTGGTTTTTCGTATCGCTTTTGCCCGTTTCCAACATATACCCGGTCGGCCTGTATATGGCCGAGCACTATCTCTATTTTCCGTCGATAGGTATATTCCTCCTCATGGCGCATGGCGCGGACGGCCTGCTTAAGAACCGGGCCCTCAGACCCGTAGCGGCGTTATCGCTCTTGTGCCTGATAGCTTTTTACTCCTGCTTGACGGTTATGCAAAACAATTACTGGCGGGAGCCGGTAGCTTTTTATGAAAGGACTTTCAAATATATCGCCCCCGACGCGCGGATGTATAATCTCCTGGGAAGCGAATATTATCGTCTGGGCGACTACGAAAACGCCGAAAAGTGGTATTATAAGACGTTGGAAACGGACCCCGATTATGCGATGGCGTACAATAATATCGGCGTCATACGCAGAGTCACAGGCCATCCGGAAGGGTCGACCGCTTTTTTTAAGAAAGCGATAGAGCTCGATCCGTCGTATGCGGCCGCGTACAATAACCTGGGCATTGCCTATAACTTGCTGGGGATGAGGGAAGAGGAGATGGAAATATATAAAGAAGCCCTTAAGGCGGATCCAGGTTATGCCGAGACATATAATAATCTGGCCGTCGTTTATATGGAATCGGCGAGCGGCGCCGAGGACTACGCTAAAGCGATAGATCTCTTCGAAAAGGCCGTCCAAAAAAATCCTTATTATGCAGTCGCATACTATAATCTTGCCCTTGCATGCTATCATGTGAAGGATTACAAATCGGCTATTAAGTACTGCGATAAGGCGGCCGCCCTCGGGTTTGACACCTCTTCGACGGCCTCAAGCCCCAGTATGCCGCCCTTTTAGGGCGCCGCGCCACGGATGGGCGCGGCACTTCTTCGGACATTGCGTCCTCAGTCGCGTGCCACTTTGGGACGTCCCTTTAATGGAAAGCACACCCGTTAGGGCTGAAAAAATGTAGATTTTGTCTATTGAATTACACATCGTTATAATATATACTTTCTTGGTTAACACCAAATTAGAGCGGTGTTATTTTTATGCGTATATTTTACGCTGATTTAAAAAGTATGAAGATGATTTTATGAAAAAGCCGATGTGTACAAAAAAGATATTGGTCATAATTACGGCAATTGCCATAGCGGCGTTTTTGTTTTCAGGGGCGGCGTATGCTCAGGCCGCCGGACATGCGCGAAAGATCGGAAGGGGTCTTGAAAACAGGCTAAGAACAGCCGGATCTGATGATGAGTTCAGGATATTGGTCCGCATGAAAGATAAGGCGCGCGGCTACCCGAATATCCGTCAGATGCGGGCCGCAGCCGGCGAGTCGCAGGAAGGCGTCGGCGATTTCCTGGAGGATGAGAGAAGAGGCGGTAAAGTCAGGAAGGTGAGAAGATTCTGGATCGTCAATATGCTGGCCTGCACCGCCACAGAAGATGTAATAGATAGATTGAGTCAAAGGGATGATGTCGATCACATATATGAAGATAAGATAGTCCAGCCTCCGGAGATAGAGCCTATGGCGGAGTTGGATACTGCGGCGGATATATCCGATGTCCTTACATGGGGACTCGACAGGATAAACGCGTCTGCTTTCTGGGGGCAGGGGTATTTAGGTTCCGGGATCGTCATAGGAAGCATTGATACCGGTGTCTATGCGGAGCATCCGGACCTTGCCGGCAAGATGGCTGCTATAGGCGACGGTTCCATAGGCTGGTACGACTCATTCGGCGAAAGTCCCGTGCCCGTTGATGATAAGGGACACGGAACGCACACAATAGGCATCGCGGTCGGCGGCAGCAATAATGACGGCAATATGGCGATAGGCGTCGCGCCTGACGCAAAATATTATTGTGCCCGTATTTTTAAACAGGGGGAAAGTACTTACAACAGCCAGGTGTTGGCGGCTGCGGAATGGATGCTTGACCCGGACGGCGATCCTTCGACTGATGACGCCCCCGACATAATAGTCGGCTCCTGGGGTTCTGCCGATGCGGGCAGCAGCGATGAATGGTTCAGGGAGATGGTCCAAAGCTGGAGAAACGCCGGTATAATACCGGTGTTCGCCGCAGGCAATAAAGGGCCCGATGCCGGCAGCGTTACGGACCCCGGTAATTACCCTGAGTCATTTTGCGTAGGAGCCGTGGACGTAACCGACAAGGTCGCGGATTTCAGCAGCAGAGGCCCGGCATATTATGACGGCGGCGAGATATCGAAACCCGATATCGTGGCTCCGGGCAGTTACATCATTTCGGCATTGGCGCCCGGATCGGCATATGATCTGGAATACAGTTATCGCCGTATAGGAAGCGGCCTATTTTGGATGGACGGGACGAGCGCTTCGGCGCCGTACGTGGCCGGGGCCTGCGCACTCGTCAAGCAGAAATATCCGGAGCTGTCCGTTGATGATATAATCGACATTCTCCGTAATACCGCCGCCGATCTGGGCGAATCCGCGTATTCTCAGGGGAACGGCAGGCTTGATCTCACAGAGGCGAGCGAGGCCAAGGCCGTATTTAAGCCGGGTTATATATATCTTGGGGAGAACGAGGACGCCTTACGAGAGACATGGAGCCCGCAGGCTGAGATCGAAATCGAGAACCTCACGCAACAGACGCGCACTTATAACCTTTCGATAGAAAACGGCCTTCCCGAAGGCTTGACGGCGTGGATTGCGCCTTCTTATGTAACTTTAGGGCCGGGAGGGTCGGCTGTGCTGACGCTTTCTATTTCCGTCGATAACTCTGTTTTTCCGGATATGCTTGAACCGCCGTACGTGTATAAATTCGAGATCATCGCGGCCTCTAACGACGATACGGCAACCGCCTATTTTATGTTCAAAAATAGTTTAGACCTGAGGTTGAGCTTTGATACACCTTGTGATAGCGTAAGTATTCATGATCAGGTTGAGTGGAAAAACGGACAATCCGGCACTTCTCCCTCGACGCGATTAGTGATGAACGTCCCTAAACCCGGTATTTATGATATCATCATGACTTTTAAAGAAGAGAACGCCGTGAAGTATGTGGTCAAAGAGGACGTCGCGCTGTTCGATGACGTCGATATGTGGGTCTCTTCGGGCGAAGCGGCGCATCGTATATCCGTAAGCCCAAAGGATAAATATGGAAACGAGCTTCCCGCTGCAGGCTACCGCAGTCTTGAGATGAAGCATAAAACATTTTCATCCGGCGCAGGCGTCTTACTTGGAGCTGATGAGGTCTTTATTTCGGATTTAAGCAGCGACTATGTCTTAAAGTGGAAAAGCATGGATGCCGCGGGCGGAGATTTCTATTTTTTGAACGGTCTGCACGAAGGAGGCGTGAGCGGTGATCTGATATTAAGCAACGAGCCTCAGGAGACCGGGCATG
>CAZYBX010000008.1:16733-18613 GCA_964645565.1 uncultured Planctomycetia bacterium
TCAAAGTAAAATATAAGAACGCCGGATACGATAAGCTATACGTCGAGGATTTTTACGACGGAGTCCATGACTCTAGATTTGGCCGGAACGAACCTACGGAACCTTTTATAGTCGACTATTATTTCAGTCCGGATCGGGATGCCGGTGAGCCCGTAAGATTCAACTCAAAGGTGTATTCCGATGACTTCCGGTCCGCCGCAGTCTCTTCCGATAGTCTATTATATGAAACACAGCTTATCAGTTTCCCCGACCGGAGTACCGTAAGGATGGAATACCTCGAGAAAGGCGTCGATTTTGAGGAGAAAGAGGTCTTTAAGACCGTTTATGAGACAAGCTCAGATGAGTTATTTTTCGGCTTCGGCCCGCCGCATTTTGCGGGAAAAACCGATAACTCGAACTCGACAATCATGTTGAAGACCGCGCACTGGGGAGGCGAATCTGCGGAAAGACTGGCGAGGGCCCTGTATCTCAATCAGATGTACGATAAGCCCGGAGTGAATACCGTAGATTACGAAGTCTATAGAAATAATTCGTTAATAGACGAAGGGGGCATAGATCTCACTATGATGCCGTCGTGGGTCATCTCTGCCAGGCGCGGAGCTTACAAGGTCGTATTGAGGAATCAATACCGGCTCGACGGCATAGAGGGGCAGGGGGTCGCTACCCTCGAGTTCAATAAATCAAATTCCACCGACATGGATCCGCCTTATTTACTCGGCCTGCAGGTCATAAGTAACGGCGACATCACGGAGTCCGTCAGCACGCTAGGAGCGAACGCCGTAACATTCAGGGCGGGGGACGATAAAGGCGGCGTTCAGGCATATTTATACTACAGGAGCGCCGGCGCGGACTGGGAAGAGCTGCCGGTACAATCGACGGATGGCGAGTTTGCGGCGTCACTGCCTGCACTGAGTGAAGGCAGTGTGGACCTTAAGATAGTCGTGATTGACGAGGCGGATAATTCGGTCACTTATGAATTGAGCCCTGCGGTCAAAATTGAAGCCGGATCGGTCATATTATTAGGCGATGTCACGGGCAACGGTGAGGTGACCTCTTATGACGCCTCACTGGCCGCCCAGTACGCGATAGGCCTTGTAAGCCTGACAGCCGACGCGGTCCAGAGGGCCGACGTGACGAGAAACGGGCAGGTCTCCTCCTACGACGCATCTCTCATCGCCCAGTACGCGATAAGCCTCATCGACAGCTTTTGACCGTAAATAAAAAAAAGGGGACAGGCTACTTTTTTGAACAAGCAAAAAAGCTACAAAAAAGTAGCCTGTCCCCTTTTTTATTGATATAATACAACTTGTGAAAAAAGCGAACGAATATATAGCGGCCCATTTTGACGGAGTGTATTCCTCCAAACCGAGGGTCAAATATAGCTTCGATGTCCGGAAAATGGGGCAGAAGGACAGGAAGATCGTAGAATATCTGTTGAATTACGGGATCAGCGGCAAAAGATGCCTTGACGTCGGGCCGGGCACGGGCCGCTGGCTCACCTTTCTTAAGGAAAACGGCGCCGGATATCTCGGAGCTATTGATATTTCGCAACAGTCGCTTGACAGGTGTTCGGAGTTATGTGGCAAAACTCAACAGGCCGATGTAGAGCGTGACAGGTTTGATTTTGAATCGCACTTTTTTGATATTGTGACGTCATTTGAAGTCCTCGAACACTTAAAAGACCCCGATCACTACATAAGGGAGATCATCCGGGTGACAAAAAAAGGGGGTGTGATCATGATGTCCACGCCAAACGTCCTCTCTTTTGCCTCGAGAGTGAGGATGATTTTCGGTATCCGCCCGGTAGCCATGACTTCGGATAAGACACACCTCAGATTCCACGGCCGGAAAGATATAACGGAACTTTTTTCCGCCTATAA
>CAZYBX010000009.1:0-18572 GCA_964645565.1 uncultured Planctomycetia bacterium
AGTCCTCAAAGGTCATTTGCCGAAAAAATCTTTATGCTCGCTTACCAAAACATCGTATATGAAACTGTTAACTTGGCACTGTGAATAACACAGCTATCCGCTGACCGATATTATCATTTCCTCACGTTGCAGTCCCGCGGGTAGAGGTACATCGGCACCAGGCTGTAGGGATCGTCGCGTCTGCCGCTCCGGAATTCGCGGAGGGCCGTTTTTGCCACCACGCTAGCCCTGGGAAACCATCCCTTCGATCCGAAAAAAACAGCCTTCAAGGCCTTTTTGCCCAGCAATTGCTCCTTATATAAAGGAACGCCGTCGCCGAGGAACAGGACCTTCCCGCGCAGGCGCTTCACCAGCGCCTGGACAGGCCCCAAAAGATATTCCGACTCCCTTATGATTCTATCACCATCGCATGAATAAATGCAAGAATATACCTGATTTTTCTTCGCATCGAGGACAGGGCATATCCTCATCCGCCCCGAGCGCCCCGTCTCCTTTTTGACGCGGGCGGTCCCGTTCTGCGCGATAACATCCAAAGTGGGCACGCCCACTATAGGCTTTTCTGTCGCGATCGCCAGGGCCCTCATAGCCGTCACGCCCACGCGCAAGCCTGTAAAAGAACCGGGCCCAAGCCCTACCGAATACAGTCCTATTTTGTTTATGCCGGCCCCGGCTTTTTTAAGGGCTTTCTCTATCGTAGGCATCAAAAGTGACGAGTGCCTTAAGATCCCCGGTAAATTATATTCGGAGGACTTCCCTTCTTCGCTGACCAGGCTGACTGAGAGAGTGTCCGTGGATGTATCTACGCCTAAAATCAGCATATTCTCTCCAAGAGATTTTTATACCGCCTGCCGCGCGGGTAGATGCGGATATTTCTCACGTTTTTTTCCTTAACGGACAGGTCTATTCTTAAAAATTCCTTTGGCAGCAGCCCGGTTATCTTGTCGGCCCACTCTACCACCGATACCCCGTCCCCGTAAAAATAACGCGTATAATCAACGGTCAAGAACGCGGAGGGGCTATCCAGCCGGTATATGTCGAAATGGTAGAGCGGCAGCCGCCCTTTGTATTCTTTAAGGATCACGAACGACGGGCTATTGACGTATTCGGCGCGTTTCACCCCCAGCCCTTCCGCTATCCCTTTCGTCAAGACAGTCTTACCGCTTCCCATCTCTCCGCATAGCGCTATAATATCGCCTCTCTGCAGGACTCTCCCCAGCCTTTTGCCCAATTCTCTCGTTTCTTTCTCGCTATTTGAGACTACCGTTTTCATATCCATCAAGTGAAACGGCGGATCAGAAGTGACGAAAGCCTTTCCTCTCCAGGTCTTTTTTGCCGTATTTTCCCGTCACTATCTTAATACCCTCCCGCTTCGGCACGATCCTGCCGATATTCGCGACGGGTATCTTAAGCTTGCCGCTCAAAGCCTCTTCGTTTACGCCTCCGGCCGCCGTAAAGAGCAGCTCGTAATCCTCTCCGCCGGAAAGGGCGTCTTTTTTAGAGACCGCGTCGCGGGAGACCGGGATACGATCGTCGAATATCACCGCGCCCACGCCGCTGGCATCCGTGATATGGCGGAGGTCCGAAGACAATCCGTCGGAGATGTCTATCATGGAATGGACGCGGAAATTCTTCACGAGAAGCCTGGCCTCCCTCACGCGCGGCGTAAAATCGCAATGCCTGCCTTTGATCGAGCCTCCGAGCGCGCCGGTCACGAATATCTTATCACCCGCCCTGGCCCCGTCCCGCCGCACGAGAAGCTTTTTTTCCACTTCGCCGATCACGGTAACGTCGCATATAAATTTATCCGCCCTGTTCGTATCCCCGCCTATCAATTCCACTTTGAACTCGGCGGCCAGTTTCATCATCCCGGAGTAAAAATCGTGCAGGGCCGAAAGCGGCGCGTCGGGCGGGACCGCTATGGAGACGACATAATATTTCGGGATGCCCGCCATGGCCGCCACATCACTCAATGAGACCGCCAATGCCTTCCTGCCGACTTTAAACGGGCTCACTTTGGCAAGGTCAAAATGCACGTCCTGTATAAGCATGTCCGCGGTTACTAAAAGATACTTATCGGCGGTAAATTCGAGGACGGCGCAGTCATCACCGATACCGAGAACGCTGCTTTTCGGTCCCGGAAGCCTTTTTTTCACGCTCTCTATGAACTCGAACTCTCCTACGGATCTCATCTTCATCGGGCCATCGCCTTTTTGATGCTTCCCGCAAAAGGCGGCCGTAATATGCCTTTTTCGGTCACTATTGCCGCTACAAGCGCGGCCGGAGTGACATCAAAAGCGGGGTTATACACCTTGACGGACGCCGGCGCGATCCTCTTTCCCATGATCTCCCTCACCTCCGCCGCGCCCCTCTCCTCGATGGGGATGTCCCTGCCCGCCGCAAGCGAAAGATCGAAAGTCGAGACCGGGGCTACGACGTATAAAGGCACTTTATGGAAATCCGCGAGCACGGCCAGGTTGTAAGTGCCGATCTTATTCGCCACATCGCCGTTTCCCGCTATTCTATCCGCGCCCACGAAGATCTTGTCTACAGCCCCCTCTTTCATGAGGGAGGCGGCCATATTATCGCAGATCAAAGTCACGTCTATCTTTTCCTTCATGAGCTCCCACGTAGTCAATCGCGCGCCCTGAAGAAGGGGCCTTGTCTCGTCGACAAACACCTTTATCCTCTTGCCCTGCTCTTTCGCCTTAAAAAGCACGCCGAGCGCCGTCCCGTAATCGACCGTGGCCAGACCGCCCGCGTTGCAGTGAGTCAGTATCCTGTCGCCGCTTTTGACAAGTCCGGCGCCGAAGGCCGCCATCCGCCTGCATATATCCCGGTCTTCTTTCATAATCCCGCGGGCCTCCGCCAATAAGATAGCCTTGATCTCGGAGATCGGCTTCGCTGAATGGCGTTCCGCGCATCTTTGCATCCTCTCCAGCGCCCAGAAGAGGTTCACCGCAGTCGGCCTGCTCGAACCTAAGTATCTGACCACCTCGCTCAGCCTTTTTTTAAATTTCCCGTAATCTTTGGTCTTTACGCCCTTTATCCCCAATACAACGCCGAAAGCTCCTGCCACGCCTATAGCTGGAGCGCCTCTTATTTGAAGCTTTTTTATCGCCCGCCACATAGAGCGCGCATCCCCGATCCCGAGCCGCACCAGCTTGCGGGGCAGTTTTGTCTGGTCTATGATCCTGACCTTTCCGCCGATCCACTCAATAGTCGCTATAGGCATACATACCCCCCCCCACCGCTCATTTCTCCCGCCATAGAAGCCTGGCGAAGAGATTCCTGTCTAAAAATATGGCTTTATGCGGACAGACCTCGTGGCAGCAGAAGCACCTTATGCAGGACTCGCTGTCTATCCGCGCTTCTTCGGCGCTTATCGTGATCGCGCCCACAGGGCAGCTGTTTCTGCAGACGCCGCACCTTCTGCACTTTTTTTCATCTATAAAGGGGCGGAATTCGACGACGCGCATCAAAATATCGGCGACAAAATCGGGTATAAACATCGCGAACCGCGCGGTCACGGGAAACCTGAAGCCTTTCACCTTTACGGCCTCGATTTCCTCTCCCAGCACTTCTATCTTGTTTAAATCCGCCTCGCCCGCGCCCCTGCGCCTCGCCTCGTTTATTATTATATCCTTATGGTCCGGCAATCCCACAACCGCCGAGACGACCGTATCAAGACTTACTGCGTCCCTGCTCGCCAATATGAGACCCAGCCTTCTGGGGCTCCCGCCCGTCGGACCGTCGCCCTCCATGCCGACTACGCCGTCCGTTATGGAAAGGGCCGGCCTCGTCAATTCAAAGATATCCAATATTATTTTGGCAAAATCTTTGGATTTAGGCTTTTTTCTGTGGCACTCCACCTTGTGGTGGCCGGTGACCATCCCGAAGGTGTTTTTCACGGCCCCCGTCATCACAGTCAATACATGAGTCTTGAGTTTGGGCAATGAGATAACGGCCGAGGCCTGAAGCGCTGTCTCGGCTATGGCGTAACCGTTTATCATCCTCGGCCTGTCAAATCTGACCAGCTCCGCGCCTTCCTCCTCCGCCACGGCCTTTATGCCCGACTTTTCATAGACGCGGTCTATGTCTTCGGTCGCGAGGAAGCTCCCGGGAGAATCGCCGACCAGGACGCGGCCGCCGGCTTTTTTGACCAGTCGAACCGCCGCCCTCACGATCTCGGGATGCGTACAGACGGCTTCATCGGGTTCTCTGGCCGATATGAGATTCGGTTTTATAAGGACTCTATCGCCCGGCCTTACATACCTCCCTATTCCGCCCAGCAATTCCACGGAGCGGAAAAGGGCGTCCTCGACTCTGGCCTTCGAATAATCGTCGCATTTTACTATCGATACCTGCGGCATATATAGAGCCTCAACCCGCTATATGTTTTAAAAAAAGTAAAAAGGCGAGGGATAAAGAATTGTGTATGGCATGGACCGTGATCGACGGTATGAGACTGCCGGTCCTCTCGTAAAGATACGCCAATAAGAGCCCGAGGCATAATATCGGGAAAAAGCTCGCGAGATTCGCGTGGATATACGCGAAAAATACGGCGCTTAAGATTATGCCCCAGAATATACCCGATCTCTTCTTGAGCGCCCCGTATAAGAAACCTCTGAAGAATATCTCCTCTAACACCGGACCCAATAAAGACGTGAAAAAACACATGTAGACGAGCGACGGGATATGCGTCTCCTCCTTTAAAATAAGCAATACGGGCTGGGGCTCTACCGGGATATTGAAATATTTAAACAGGTTGGACGTGCCGAACATCACGATCGCGAGGACCGGCATAAGGCCCACGTAAGCCAAAACGCCGTATCTTATGTTTATAAAAAACCTCTTCGGCGTGAGCCCCAAAGAAGCGATCCTCTGCCGCCTTTCCCTCAAAACGTAAAATAATATTGCCGATATGACGGCCAGGTCGGCGATGGTGGCGGACAGCATAAGACGCAGATTAGGCTTATCGGCCAGAAGAGGCGCCTCGTTGAACATAAATATCTCCGCAAAGAGTAAAAGACGCTGAGCGAACAGAAAGATTATGAGGGCCTTGCAGATGTCCCACAATCCCCATTTGACCGGTCCGGGAGGCAGGGTCCTCTCGATAAGCGCATCGCCTGTCTGGTTAAGATAAAGGTAAAGAACGTCCAGGATTACGCCTATCAGGCAGAATAGGAGCAGAAACAGCACTACCGCGAGGAAACCGATGTATACGACCGGGTTTGACGTAAAGGCTTTCTCTATGCGGTCGGCGGGTATGATCTCCTCCGCCATATCGTCTCTGGACAGTAGGTCCTGGATGCCGGTATCCACGAGAAACTGATTGAGAAAACCCAATGATATGTTTACAAAGAGGACGAATACCAGAAGAAAAAAATAAAGCTTCTCGCGCCTTACGAACCGCAGGGTCTTTGACAGGATATTATCCATATAAGGAATCATTCGGGTAAAAAATACAGGTATTAGACAAACGAGGCTGATTACTTGGTCTTTATCCTCGGGAAGAGGGGCTTGTCTTTCTCTATCCTGATCCCCGGCTCCGAAATGCCCCATTGCGCAATAGATTGAAAAGGGACGCCGCTCGGGTCTTCTTTAAAGGCGAGCTGTCTCCGCATCGCCTGAGCCGTCGAGGGTATGAAAGGCGATATGGCTATCGTTATTATCCTGAGGCTCTCGATCAAATAATAGATGACGCATCTCAACCGGCCCTCTTCCCCCCGCTTGTGCAAGGTCCATGGCTGCGAATCTTCTATATACTTGTTTGCCGCGTTTACCAGCTCCCATATCGAGGCAAGCGCTCCGCTGAAATTAAGCTCCGACATATTGTCCATTATCTTCGAGGGCAGGGCCCCTGCCGTATCGCGGATCCGCCTGCCGCCGGCTGTCCTGTCCTCTGAATCGGGCCTTTCAGGCACCGCGCCTCCATAGTATTTTTCCGCCATCGTCAGGGTCCTGTTCAAGAGATTGCCGAGGTCGTTCGCGAGGTCGCCGTCGTGCCGCGATATTATCAGTTCTTCGTCAAAAGTGCCGTCAACGCCGAAAGGTATCTCTCTCAACATAAAATATCTGGCAACGTCCTTGCCGTAGGTATCGATAAGATAGTTCGGGTCCACGATATTGCCTTTTGATTTCGACATCTTCTCGCCCTTAAACACCCACCAGCCGTGGGCGAATATAGTCCGGGGCATCTCGATGCCCAGCGCTTTAAGCATGATAGGCCAATATATCGCGTGGTGCCTCAGTATGTCTTTGCCTATTATGTGGAAATCCGCCGGCCAGAGGCCCTTGAACCTGTCCATGTCATGCGGATACCCGGCCCCGGATATGTAATTGATAAGAGCGTCAAACCATACATATACGACATAACCCTTATCAAAAGGGACTTCTATGCCCCACCGGAGCCTGGACTTGGGCCTTGTTATGCAGAGGTCTATCAATTCGTTGTTCCTCAAAAGGCCCAGTATCTCGTTGCGCCTGGAATTCGGCTTGATGAAATCGGGATGCTTCTCTATATATTCCGTAAGCCACGCCTGGTATTTTGATATCCTGAAGAAATAATTGTTCTCGTCTATGCCCTCAAGAGGCCGTTTGCAATCGGGGCATATGCCGTCTTTCGCCTGGAAATCCGACCAGAACATCTCGCAGGGAGTGCAGAAATACCCCTTATATTCCTTCGTGTATATGTCGCCTTTTTTATTCAGGACCTCCAGTATATGCTTTACGGCGTCTTCGTGCTCTTTATCAGTAGTCCGTATGAAGTGATCATATCCGATATCCAGCCTCTTCCATAACTCCCTGAAGCGCTTATGTATGCCGTCGACGAATTTTTTCTCTTCGCCTTCCGCGAAACCGGCCTCGGCGCTCGCCTTCTCTATCTTCTCCCCGTGCTCATCGGTGCCCGTCATGAAAAAGACGCCGTTGCCCATGGATCTCTGATAGCGCGCGATCGCGTCGGTGGCTATCTGCGTATAAGCGTGGCCTATATGGGGTTCGGCGTTCACGTAATATAGCGGCGTTGTTATATAAAAAAGTTTTTTCATACGGTCAGTGCCTTTTCGCGTCCCAGGGTATCTCTACCTGTTTGCCGTCATCCGTCTCAACGGTGACCGTCCTTTTGATGGCGTTGACATTTATTATTTTGCCTTTTACTTCTTTGGTCTTTATCTTCTCGCCCTCTTTGGGCATACCCTTCATCAACTGCTTGTAGCATTTATGCTCGTAACTTAAGCAGCACATCAACCGGCCGCACAGGCCGGATATCTTAGTAGGATTAAGCGGGAGGTTTTGCTCCTTGGCCATCTTTATCGTAACGGGCTCGAAGTCCTTCAAAAAAGCGGCGCAGCAGAGGTTCCGGCCGCAAGGGCCGAATCCCCCCAGGAACCTCGCCTCGTCGCGCACCCCGATCTGCCTCAACTCGATACGCGTCTTGAAGATCGACGCGAGGTCCTTTATCAGGTCGCGGAAATCGACTCTCCCTTCGGCCGTAAAGTAGAACACGATCCGCGACCGGTCAAAAGAATATTCCGCGTCGATTAACTTCATGGGAAGGCTGCGCTCCCTTATCTTCCCGGCGCAGGTGACCATGACTTCCTGGGCCTTCTTATTGTTCTTCTCTATCTGGCTTAAGTCCTGCGGCGTGGCGATCCTTATAATATCGCGCAGAGGTTGTTCGACTTCGGAATCGAGTATTATTTCGGGATCAGCTATGACCAGGCCGTACTCGAGCCCCCGGTCCGCCTGCACTATCACATAGCTCCCTACGGCCGGCCTGAGCCCCTTGGCGGCGAAATACGAGTTCTTGCCCGCTTCTCTTAATCTGACCTGAATGACTTCGTACATTTTTTAACCTGCTGCCCGCCTGCTCAGCTTTATCCGATATCTTTGAACATGGCGCTGAGCGCCAGCTTCGGGTTCACGTTATTGTCCACGTTTTTTTTCGCCGCGACCACTCTATCGAACATATCCATCAGCTCGTCCAGCCTGAATGACCCGGCCTTCTCCCTGATGGAACCGAGCCTGTCCGAATGGATCAAAAGGCTCTCGTCGCGGCTTGCCTTGAAGACAAGGAGGTCTCTATACCAGCCCGCCAGTATCTTCAGCTTTTCCGACAGCGCTTCGCGGTCCTTGGCGGAATAATCTTCGATACAGCCGTCGTCGGAGAACTCATCTATGACGCCGCTATCCGCCCTGAAAACCCCGTAGGCGTCCGCCGGACGCAGCCTGATCACCTGCGAGCGGGAGACTATGGTAGGCAAGAGATCCTGCGGCTTTCGGGTGATCAGCACGACCACAGAATCCCGCGGCGGCTCTTCCAATGTCTTGAGGAAAGCGTTCGAGGCGGCCGGGTTCATGCGCTCGGCTTCGACGATTATAAAGACCTTATATGCGGCCTCATAGGGTTTCAGGATCATCCCGGCCTCTATCTCGCGTATCTGATTTATCTTTATCTCTCTGCTGTCCGGGTCTTTCCTTATCCATCTCACGTCCGGATGCGTATCGTTGTCTATTTTTACGCACGATGGGCAGGAACCGCAGGGGGAAGCGGACGGGTATCCGCAGTTAAGCGCTTTCGCGAAATTTCTCGCCAGGAGCGACCTGCCGCAGCCGTCGGGGCCGGCGAATATGTACGCGTGCGCCGGCCTGTTTTTTCTTATCGCGGTCTTCAGGGATCCTGCCGCGCGCTCCTGACCGTTAACGTCCTCGAAAGACATCTAAATCCAGCCTCTATACGATCCGCAGGACCTCGCGCCTTATCAACTCCTGAGTCCTGTGGATATCGTCATCGGTCCTTATTACCTTTATCCTCTTCTTATCCTGTCCGGCAAGTCTGAGGTAGCCTTTCCTCACGGCCATGTGATACGCAAGCGATTTTCTCTCCATGCGGTCTACTTTATAAAGCTTCTTTTTCCTGCCGGCCGCCCTCGCCCGTTTCAGGCCCTCTTTCGTATCGATATCGAGCAATATGGTGAGGTCGGGCCTGAGGCCGCCGGTGGCATATGCATTGATCATCCTGACCGTCTTTAAGTCCTGATTGCCGGCGATGCCCTGATAGACGATGGTGGCGTCGCTGAACCTGTCGCTTATCACGATAAAACCTTTTTTAAGATAAGGCGTTATGAATTTTTCCACAAGCGACGATCTGCTCGCCTCAAAAAGCAATGTCTCGGTGGCGGAACACATGCCTTTGTGGGCGGGATCGAGCAATATGCCTCTTATCTTTTCGCCCAGAGGCGTCCCGCCGGGCTCGCGGGTCAAGACGCATCTATACCCTTTTCGGCACAGATAATTGAACAGGAGCTGTATGTGAGTCGTCTTGCCGCACCCTTCCGGCCCATCCAGGGTTATAAACTTACCTTTTTTACTCATCCCTTGATCCCCGTAAGCTTGATGCCTTCCACAAAAAAGCGCTGATTGAACACAAATACGATTATTATCGGCAGCATCGCGAGAAGCGAGCCGGCCATAAGAAGGCTCCAATCGGGCTGCGTGTACTGATATACTTCCTGAAAATATGAAAGCCCGACGGGCAGAGTGGCCTTCTCGGGCGAATTTGTCACGAGGAGCGGCCACATGAAATTATTCCAGTTCGCCATAAAGGTGAACATCGTCAAAGTCGCCAGGGCAGGCTTCGAGAGGGGCAGTATGATGCGCCAGAATATGCCGAAAAGGCTCGAGCCGTCTATCCTGGCGGCGTCTTCCAGGTCCCTGGGTATAGTCATGAAGAACTGCCGCAGCATAAACGTCCCGTATGCCGTGAACATAGCCGGAAGTATGAGGGCCTTATAAGTATCGATCCACCTGAAGTACACCATAAGAATATATACCGGCACCAGTATCACCGAATAAGGTATCATCAAAGTGGCCAGATACGCGAAAAAGAGCTTGTCCCTGCCGGGAAACCTCAATCTCGAAAAAGAATAGGCCGCAAAGGCGCTTGTCATCACCTGCCCCACCGTAACGCAGAAAGCCACAAATACGCTGTTAAAATAGAACTTCGCGAACGGGACTATCTTCCATACCTTTATGTAGCTTCTAAATACCAGCGGGTCGGGTATCCATTTGGGAGGAAACGTATATATGGCCTGAGGCTCCTTCAGGGACGTCGAGATCATCCACAAAAAAGGAAGGATCATGGTCACAGCGCCCAGGGTCAACAAGAGATAAAACAAGGCCTTGCGCCCCGCCTCCTTCCTCGCCCTCAACTGCCTGGACTTTAACAATTCCCCGGATATATTTACCATCTTGCCCTTCGCCATCAATAATGCACCAGCTTCCCGCCGAACCGCCAGTTGAACAGAGTGATAAGAAATATCACCAGAAACAGGAACCACGCGATCGAAGCGGCGTAACCCGCGTGATGCCATTCATAAAGATTTTTGAATATGTAGTACTCGATGGTCGTCGTGGCCCCGTTCGGGCCGCCTCTGGTCATAATGTACGCCTGCATAAACCCGCTCTGGAAGCCGAAGATCACGCTCATTATCGTTATAAAAAACGTCGTAGGCCCGATCATGGGCCATGTGATGGACCAGAATTTCTGCCAATGGCTCGCCCCGTCTATGGAGGCCGCGTCATAAAAATCCTTAGGGATGTTCTGAAGCGCCGCGAGATAGAGTATCGCGTTATGTCCGCCCACCACTACCCATAGCCCCATTATCATAAGCGATGGTTTCGCCCATGCCTCAGATGAAAGCCAGTGCGGCCCCTGCAGCTGCATATTTAGAATATCGCCCAACTTCGCTATCATCCCGTTCAATAACCCGAAATTCGGATTGTACACCCACTGCCATAGAAGGTATATGGCCACGCCGTTGGATATGGTGGGTAAAAAATATAAAGTCCTGAATCCCACAACGCCCTTCAATTTCTGGTTCATGATAAGCGCGAGCGCAAGCGAACCGAATATCTGGAACGGGATCACCATCATAAGGAAAAGCGTATTCCCCGTAAATTTCCAGAAGTTGGGGTCATTCGCGGCCCACGCTCCGTCATTCAGGTGAAACCCCAGCAGCTTGACGATGTTTCCCATGCCGATAAACTTGGCGACCAGCACCTGAGGCCACGGGGCGAGCTGCGCGTCAAAAAAGCTCAATCCCAAAGAGATCAGCACCGGGATGGACGTAAATATAAGAAATCCGAGCAGGTTAGGCAGCAGGAATGTATAAGCTACTATAGCCTCTCTGGTCTTTGCCTTCACTGAAGCCTCCAGGTCGTGCCGTCTTTAGCGTCTTCTATGACCACGCCGCGTTCCTTAAGTTCTTCCCTGATCTTATCCGCCAGTCTATAGTCCCCGTTTTTCCTCGCTTCTTCGCGCGCCTTCAGCTTCTCCTTCACGATCTTTTCTAATCCCGGCGGCATGGATCCCCCCGAAAAAGAAAGGCCCAATACGCCGCCTAATTCCCTTATCCTGTCGACCAGCTGTCTCAGGAACACGGTCTTTTCGTCTATATCGGCCGCATCCGAAGCTATCATATGGTTGCCCCGCGTGACCGCACTGAAGAGGGCGGCCAGGGCCAGCGGGGTATTGAAGTCATCGTCCATTGCGCTCTCAAAATCACCCGAGAGACAGTCCAATATCCCGCGGTGATCTTCCATAAGCCGGACGGCCTTTGATAATGACGCCGGGGATTTAGCGGCCTCCGCTTCCGCCTTATCGAAAAATATCTTAAACCTCTCCATTGCCGCTTTTGCCGCGGCAATATTCTCCGCGGTAAAATCCACCGGGTGTCTGTAGTGCGCGGATAAGAAAAAAAGTTTGAGTATATCGGGGTCTTTATGCCTGTCTAGAAACTCCGATATAGATAGATAATTGCCCAGCGACTTGGCCATCTTCCGGCCGTTTATGGTAAGGAGGCCGTTATGCATCCAGTAGTTCGCGAACCTCCTGCCGGAATAGGCGACCGACTGTGCTATTTCGTTCTCATGGTGAGGGAATATAAGGTCGATCCCGCCGCCGTGAATATCAAAATTATCCCCTAAGTGCTTCATGCTCATGGCCGAGCACTCGATATGCCAGCCGGGCCTGCCCTCTATGGAACCGCTCTTCCAGGCCGGCTCATCCTCCTTCGACCTCTTCCACAAGGCGAAATCCAGCGGGTCCTCCTTATTCTCGCCCGGGGCGACCCTTGCTCCCGATTCCATCATCTCGAGGCTCTGGTGCGACAGCATACCGTAACGCTTGAATTTCCTGACCCTGAAATAGATATCCCCGCCGGATTCATAAGCGTAATCCTTATCCAGCAGGCCGGTTATTATGCGCAGCATCTCCTCGACGTGTTCGGTGGCCTTCGGTTCGACGTCGGGCGGATCGATCCCAAGGGCCCTCATGTCGTCATTATACTTCTTCAGGTATTTCCGGGCCACTTCCTTTACGGCCTTCTTCAGATCGCCGCCCTGAGAAACATCCTCCCTGGCCTTGCTGATTATCTTATCGTCCACGTCGGTCACATTCCGGACATACTTGACCTCGAAACCTCTATAGCGGAAATAATTCCTTATAACGGCAAAAACAAAGGCCCCCCTTGCATGGCCTATGTGCGAGTCGTCATACACGGTAGGGCCGCATACGTACATACTGACTTTATTCTTTTTTATAGGCTTAAACTCCTCTTTCTTGCGGGTAAGGGAGTTGTATATGTAAATCGGCATCGCGGCTTATCGTCTATCTCCTATCTCCTAACTCCTATCTTCTCTGTGCCAGTCCTTAAGTTCGCCTTCTATCTTGTCGATCTCTTCCTGCAGCCTCTTTATGGAATTCGCGAGCGGATCCGGCAAAGATGTATGGTCCAGGCTTATCCCCGAGACCCTTTTGCCCTCTCTCTTCGCGACCCTCCCGGGCACGCCGACTACGGTGGAATTCGGGGGGACGTCTTTTAAGACAACGGCATTAGCGCCTACAATGACATTGTCTCCGATCGTGATGTTCCCGAGTACCTTCGCGCCCGTCCCCACGACGACATTGTTGCCGATCGTGGGATGGCGCTTCCCCTTTTCTTTTCCGGTCCCGCCGAGCGTTACGCCCTGGAATAGAGTCACATTATCTCCTATGACCGTCGTTTCGCCTATCACTACGCCCATACCGTGGTCGATAAATAACCCCTTGCCCATCACGACAGCCGGATGTATCTCTATGCCGGTGACGCCTCTTCCCATCTGAGAGATGATCCTCGGAAGCATGGGGACTTTAGCCTTGAGGAGCGCGTGCGCGATCTTATGGATTATTATCGCGTGAAATCCGGAATAAGTAAGTATCACCTCGAAGGGGCTCGTCGCGGCCGGATCGCGTTCAAGCGCGGATCTTATCTCTCCCCTGAAAAATATTCCGGCGATCACTACATAGACGACGAGCAGAACGGCAAGCAGTATTATTAGCTCAATCAATACACTAAGTAAAAGCATGTGTCTATCCTTTATTTTAGGAGTTAGGAATAGGCGTTAGGAGTTAGTTTATTAAACCCACACCTAACTCCTATCTCCTAACTACTAACTCCTCTCTATTAGCGCTATTGCCTGAGAGGCTGCGGCCTCGCCTCTGCCAATGGCCCCGACCCTCTCGGAGGTAGTGGCTTTTATGTTCACCCTTTCGCTCTCGACGCCGACTATCCTGGCGATGGATTCCCTCATCTTGGCTTTAAACGGCTCCAGATTAGGCTCTTCAAGCATCACCATGACATCTATGTTGCTTACATGCCACTTGTCCTCCTTAAGTATATTCATAACATCTTTCAGGAGCTCCGTGCTGGCTATATCCCTGAATCTTTCGTCCGTATCGGGAAAATGCTGGCCTATATCCCCTTTGCCGGCCGCCCCTAAAAGCGCGTCGCATACGGAGTGAAGCACGACATCCGCATCCGAATGACCTTTCAGCCCTTTCACCGCGGGTATCTCGATGCCGCCGAGCATAAGGCGCCTTCCGTCGGCAAATGTGTGCAAGTCCATGCCTAAGCCTATTCTTATCATAGTATTCTCCCTGTAGGAGTTAGGAGTTAGTTAAAATCCATTGTTTTTACGGCCTAACGGCCTGTCTAATAATACCTCGGCGATCTTGAGATCGCCGGCTGTGGTGATCTTTATATTTCTATAATCGCCTTTTACTATCTTGACCCTTCCGCCTGTATTTTCTATAAGAGCCGCGTCGTCCGTGAATGAAGCGCGGCGTTTTGTCATTTTATAAGCGCCCTCCAGGAGGTCTCTTCGGAACGCCTGGGGAGTCTGGACCTCCCAGAGCCCATTCCGGTCCGGCGTGCGTTTGACGAATGAATCCGTTCCCGCTATTTTAATAGTCGATTTTACGGGGACAGCCGATACAGACGCGCCGTATCTCTCGGCCGCGGCGAGCGTCTTACGTATGATCTCCTTACCGGCAAAGGGCCTTACGCCGTCATGGACGAGGACTAAACGGGTGTCTTTATCCACAAAGCTTAATCCGTTCCTTACGGATTCGGATCTTGTCCGGCCTCCTTTGACAATGCGCCTGACTTTAACGATCCCGTATCGCCTTACCAGCCGGGCGGCCGCTTTGAAAAACCGCCTATCGGTAACCAGTATTATATCATCGATCAAGGGCGAAGAATCGAGCGCCTTAAGCGAATACGAAAGAAGAGGCCTTCCCATAAGGTAGGCGAAGATCTTTTTCTTCTTGGACCCGAAGCGCGCGCCCTTTCCGGCCGAAGGGACAATGGCCGCGACCTTTGCCTTAACGCCTCTTTTTGCCATTCTCGATCTTCGCGAAGATCATCCTGCCGGCGGACGTCTGGAGGACGCTGGTGACTATGACGTCGAGCGTCTGGCCTATCAGGTATCTGGCGTTATCCACCACCACCATCGTCCCGTCGTCAAGATAAGCTACGCCCTGGTTGTATTCCTTGCCTTCCTTGGTGATCCTGACCGGTAAAAGCTCCCCCGGAAGGACGACGGGCTTCAGCGCATTGGCCAGGTCATTGATATTAAGGACCACTACGCCCTGAAGCTCCGCGATCTTGTTAAGGTTATAGTCGTTGGTCAGGATCTTCCCTCCCAGCACCTTTGCCAGCTTTATCAGCTTGGCGTCGACCTCGGTCAATTCCGGGAAGTCTTCCTCTGCTATCTTCACGTCTATATAAGAGCTCTTCTGTATCTTGTTCAGTATATCGAGCCCGCGCCGGCCCCTGTTCCTCTTAAGCGAGTCCTGGGAATCGGCTATCTGCTGCAGCTCCTTCAGGACGAACCTCGGTATAACCAGGCGGCCGGCGATGAATTTTGTCTGGCATATGTCGGCGACTCTTCCGTCGATTATGACGGAGGTGTCAAGGACGACCATCTGTTCCGCCTGGTCGCGCCTTTCGAATTTGATGTAAGGTATTATCAGGCTGAACTCGTCCTTCCCCCGGAGGGCTATTGCCATCCCGAGATAACAGAATATTATCGTGAGGACGATCTGGACCAAAAAGTATATCTCCGGATTCATGGGCACAAGCCTTATCACCGCAGTCAGCACCCAGCTCATAAATATGCCGAATACAAGGCCTGCCAGGCCCGCGGAAAGGTTCCTGATGGAGACCTTCCTCATAAATACCTCGGCGGCTATAAGTCCGAATGACATCAATAATCCTATCACCGCCCCCACAAGGGGCCAATGGTCGCCCGATGAGACAAATATCGTTCCTATATAATATCCCGCCACTACACTTAAGAATGCAAAAAATACCCTTACGAATAAAATAGTCACTCTATCTCACCTCCGATTTGTAAAGACCGCGTCAAGCGCTTCCTTCAACGACGCCACGGGGACCATCTGCATAGGGCCGCCTTTCGCCTCTCCGGAAGACCCTCCCTGGATAGGTGAGACATCCCTGCCGAAATTACCCGACGGTATTATGGCGCGCCTGAAACCGAGCCTTTGACTCTCCTTTAACCTGCTTTCAATATGACTGATAGCCCTTATCTCGCCTCCGAGCCCCACTTCGCCCATCACCACGCAATCCGGGTCAACCGGTATATCGCGGTGATTGGACGCTACGGCGATAGCGACGCCCAGATCGACTGCGGGCTCGACTATCTTAACCCCTCCCGCCACGTTTACATAGACGTCGAATCTGCCGAATTCGAGGCCGACGCGGCGCTCGAGGACAGCTGTAATAAGAGAGACCCTGTTATAGTCTATCCCTCTCGCCTCTCTCTTGGGTACGGCAAAATTACTGGCCTTTACGAGCGCCTGTATTTCGACGAGGAGCGGCCTGGTCCCCTCGAGAGTCGGGACGACCGCGAAACCCGAGATGCCTTCCGGCCTGTCTTCCAGGAATATGCCCGAAGGGTCGGAGACCTCTTTCAAGCCCTTTCCGGTCATTTCAAAGATGCCTATCTCGTTTGTCGAGCCGAATCTGTTTTTGACCGCGCGCAAAAGCCTGAAGCTCCTTTGGTTTTCTCCTTCAAAATACAATACCGTATCGACCGTGTGCTCAAGCACCCTCGGCCCGGCGATAGTCCCGTCCTTCGTCACGTGACCCACCAAAAACACGGCTATTCCGGACCTTTTCGCCATAAATGTCAGTTCCTGGCCGCAAAGCCTGACCTGGCTCACGCTGCCCGGGCTCGACGAAAGGTCTTCCTTGTATATCACCTGTATCGAATCTATCACCACAAAATCAGGCTTGAGCTTATTGATGTAATCCTGGATCGAATCCAGGTTTGTCTCGCTCACTATGAAGAGGTTTTTTGACGCGCTGCCCAGCCTGTCGGCCCTGAGCTTGGTCTGCCTTATCGACTCTTCACCGCTTACATACAGGACCTTCTTCTCTGCGGCCAGCAGGTCCGAAGCCTGAAGCAAAAGTGTGGATTTTCCTATTCCGGGGTCGCCGCCTATCAAGACCACCGAACCCCTTACGATCCCGCCGCCCAGGACCCTGTCGAGCTCCCCTATGCCCGTAGAGAAACGCTCCTCCTTCAAGGTCTCTATCTCGTTAAGTATCTGCGGCGGCTCTTTTGAGAAGGCCGCTCTAAAACTATCGGGACCCGCCTTTGACACGGACGGGGCGGACGCGAACTCCTCCACCAGCGAATTCCACGTATCGCAGTCGGGGCACCTGCCCAGCCACCTGGGCGCCTGATACCCGCAGCTCTGGCAGGTAAACACTGTTTTTTGCCTGGTTTTTACCATGTCGGTTGCTTTTTTGTGGTCGGGACACACACCTAGCATTGTACAAATATCTAGGTGGGTGTATGTCCCGCTATGGCTTTACTGACGACAAAGTCTTATGAGTCTACAGCTTCTTAGTCCGCCTCCCGCTTCTCAGTATCCCTGGGTTTATTCATCAACTTCCAGGGATTTTTCTTTATGTCCGCGGTAAAGTCCTCGAGGTTCTGGTATAGACTGTCGTCGGTCAGGAGCCTGCCCACCGTACCCTCGCCCTTTTCGATCCTTTCGGCGACGGTTACAAGCGTGTCCAGAAGCTTCTTAAGCTCTATCGTCATGTTCTCCGTCGATATGGGATCGATCCCCGCGAGGACGCTGTTGTCGGCCAAAAACCTTTTGCTTTTGCCCGGAAATACCTCAAGGTATTTCTCTCCGAGAAGACCGAGCGTATTTATGACCGCCTCGGCGTCTTCCTCTATCGACACATCCCTCTTTATCCAGGCCGAGAGCTCCACCTTTGTCCGTTCTTCGTTCGTATCGTAATAGATCCTTATGTTATCCACCTCGCCCACTTCGATACCCGCGAGTCTCACGGGCGCGTTCATAGCTATACCGTTCGCGAAATTAAAGGTGACATTTATGTGATAACCCGGCCTGAAGAAATACACTTCCCCTATGGAAAATATCATCACAAAAAGGATAATAAATCCGATCAATATGAAAATGCCCACTTTTACTTCGAACGATATCGCTTTCATAATCCTCTCCCCGGTATATTATTATTTTCGTTTAGCGTAACCCGCTATCCGTCCACGTCCTTGTTATTGGTTATGGGGCCTGTCGCGGCTCCCGTTATAAACTGTCTTACTATCGGATTTCCGGTGTTTTTTATCTCTTCCGGAGTACCCACTTCTATTATCTTTCCTTCATAAAGCATCGCTATCCTGCTGGCGATCTTGTAAGCGCTGATCATGTCGTGCGTGACGGCGATCGAGGTCACTTTGAGTTTATCATGCAGCTCTATTATAAGCTCATTCACGGCATCGCCCATTATAGGGTCCACTCCGGTGGTAGGCTCATCGTACATTATGATCTCAGGATTCACCGCTATGGCCCGCGCCAGGCCTACGCGCTTTCTCATCCCGCCGGAAAGCTCCGCGGGCTTCAGGTGCTCTATGCCGGAAAGCCCCACGTGCCCCAGGCATTCCTTGATCCTCTTCTCTATCTGCGTGTTACTCAGATTCGTATGTTCATATAAAGCGAAACCGACATTTTCACCCACACTCAAGGAATCAAAGAGCGCCGCTCCCTGGAAGAGCATACCGAATTTCATCCGGAAATCGTTAAGCTCCTTTTGGCTCATTTTCGTCATATCGGCTCCGTCTATAAAGACCTGACCCGAGTCGGGCTTCATGATGCCCATGTAGTCGATGATCACGTAGTTGATGGGGTG
>CAZYBX010000010.1:0-17704 GCA_964645565.1 uncultured Planctomycetia bacterium
GTCGAGCGATCCCGATATGGCTTTTATTATTTTATCCCTTTTATGGGCCGCCGTCAGAAAAGAGTCTTTTGCGATGATCCGGCCGTTTAAATTGACCAGTGCGATCTTTGTGTGAGTAGCCCCTACATCGACGCCGACAACGTACCTTCTCATAATAGTTATAAGTCCGCTTCGATAAAAATTAATGGTCCCTTATTATATTATGGTCTTCTCGGTCTCTTTGTCGAAGAAATGCGCTTTGTTCATGTCCAGGACCGCGTCAAGTCTTTGAAACACCTTGGGGGTGCTTCTGGTCCCCACGCGCGCTATAAATGAATGCCTGCCGGTATTCAGGTAAAGATAGACCTCCGCCCCCATAGGCTCTACTACATCGACGGTGACGCCTATCGTGTTATCGGGCCTGGCCTCTTTTATAAAAAATTTATCATAAATATCTTCGGGCCTTATACCGAATATAAGCTCCTTATCGACGTAAGGGGCAAGCTTGGAAGCGGCATTCTCGGTGATCCCGACCTTGAAATTGCCTTCGTCAAAAAACAGCTTTCCGTTCTTCTTCCCTATCCTGCCGGCCATAAAATTCATGGGGGGACTGCCTATAAATCCGGCCACGAACTTATCCGTCGGCCTGTCGTAGACGTTCATCGGCGCATCACATTGGTGTATGACTCCGTCCTTCATCACGGCTACCCTATCGCCGAGTGTCATCGCCTCCACCTGATCATGCGTCACATATATCATCGTGGTCTGCAGCCTGTTGTGCAGCTTGTGTATCTCCGTCCTCATCTGCACCCTGAATTTCGCGTCGAGGTTGGACAGGGGTTCGTCGAAGAGGAAGACTATCGGTTTTCTCACGATCGCCCTGCCTACCGCCACGCGCTGCTTCTGTCCGCCGGAAAGCTCCTTCGGTTTTCTCTTTAAAAGATGGCCGATCCCGAGTATGGCCGCCGCGTCCGTCACGCGCTTTTCTATCTCGTTCCTCGGGATCTTCCTCAACTTCAGGCCGAACGCCATGTTCTCATAGACGCTCATATGAGGATACAATGCGTAATTCTGGAATACCATCGCGATGTCCCTGTCCTTGGCCGGCGTATCGTTGACAAGCTTATCTCCTATATAGATGTCGCCTTCGGTGGACTCCTCAAGCCCCGCTATCATCCGAAGAATAGTGGATTTGCCGCATCCGGAAGGCCCGACCAGGACAAGAAACTCCTTATTGTCGACCCCCAGAGACACCTTTTTTACCGCCTCAACACCGCCTTCGAATGTCTTTGAAATATCTCTAAGGCTTACCTGCGCCATAATACTCCCTATGTTAAATAACCCATGATCTTACTGATAGTGTTTCTCAGGTCTTTGCGGTGGACCACCATATCCACAAGGCCGTGTTCCAGCATGAATTCGGAGAGCTGGAATCCTGGCGGTAATTTCTGTCTTATTGTCTGCTCGATCACTCTCGGTCCGGTGAAACCTATAAGCGCCCTCGGCTCGGCTATTATCACATCCCCGAGGCTCGCGAAACTGGCCATCACGCCCGCCATGGTGGGATTAGTAAGTATCGAAATAAAAAGCAGGCCTGCCTTGTTATGCCTGCTGACGGCGGCGCTTGTCTTTGCCATCTGCATAAGGGAAAACATGCCTTCATACATGCGCGCTCCGCCGCCGGAACCCGAGCAGATCACTACGGGAGACTTCGACTGGGTCGCCTTTTCAATAGCCCTCGTTATCTTTTCACCCACTACCGAACCCATGCTCCCCATGATAAAACGCGAATCCGTTACGGCCAATATCAGCTTCTTTCCCTCTATCTTTCCTTCCCCCGCCACTACGGCCTCTTTTAAGCCCGTGGCCTTCCTGTCGCTTTCCAGTTTATCTTTATATTTCTTGGTGCCCTTGAAGCCCAGAGGATCCTTAGAAGTCATATTCTTATCGAATTCGACAAAGCTATTCTGGTCCAGCAGCGCATTCACCCTGGAATAGGCGCACAGCCTGAAATGGTAGTTGCATTTCGGGCATACCTTAAGATATTCCTCGAGTTTCTTGTTATATATGATCTCCCCGCATTCATCGCACTTAGTCCATAGGCCTTCGGGGATGTTCTTCTTCTTCGAGACTTTGACGATGGTATATCTGGGCTTGCCAAATAACGCCATATTCTTCTCCGCCTATAGCTTCAAATTATATATTATACCTATTTAGCCCTCTTAAGTAAACCGAGAAGTTGTCTGGCTTTATCGACAGCGGAAGAAGCGTCTTTGGCGTAACCGTCCGCGCCGATGGAGTCCGCGTAGGATTCCGTGACCGGCGCCCCTCCCACCATAGTCTTTACTTTATCCGCAAGCCCTTTTTTTTTCAATTCACCGATGACCACCTTCATGGCCCCCATGGAGGTGGTCAAAAGCGTGGACATCGCGATGATGCTTACCTCTTTATCTCTAGCCGTATCGATAAACCTCTCGACGGGTACATCTATACCCAGGTCCAGCACCTCAAACCCGGCCCCCTTGAACATCATCGCTACCAGGTTCTTTCCTATATCATGGAGATCGCCTTTGACCGTCCCGATACCTATTTTGGCCAGCGGCTTTATCCCGCTTTTCGAAAGATGCGGCTCAAGGATATCCAGCCCCGCGTGCATCGCTTTCGCGGATATCATGACCTCGGGTATGAATATCTCGTTGTTCTTGAATCTTACGCCTATTTCGTCCATGGCCCCGATCAGCGCGTCAAGCACCGCCTTCACGCCGGCGCCCTGTTCAAGCGCCGCTCCGGTCAGCTCGGCCACCCTCTTGATCTCCCCGTTTTTTAACGCTTCCTGAATACCAGCCAGTTCCATCTCTCTCCGTCATCTTTGTCAGCAATTATGGCGCCCTTGGGGACACTCACTTTCAGTGAGTGTCCCCACCAGCTAACCGTTAAAACTTGTTTATCACCAGGCCCGTCAAGAGCTTCGGATAGAAATACGTGGACTTATGAGGCATCCTGTCGCCGTTCCTTGCTATAGTGCGGACCTCCGACACTTTTGTGGGAAGCTGGAAAAACGCGATATCGCATTCGCCCTTTTTCACCAGATCCACGGCGTAACCCTCGTCCCTCGTATATATGATATTTTTGTCGTTATCCAGGAACTTCTCTATCTCAAGGATGTGGTCGAATACCAGGAAGTGCAGGACGGTCACGTTCAGGCGCTTCCACTCGCGCGATTTATCCACCTTGATAACTTCGTCCAACGCCTTTTCATCCTTTAAGCGCAAAACATAAAACCGCCGGTCCCTGAAATACGCCCCGAACGCGTACCCTTGCCCGGCCTTCTCCAGCTCATCGAACATCCGGTCTTTATCTTTTACTTCCTCGATATCAAAGCAGGCGCTTAGCTTGTCCCGCACATCTTCCCAGCTCGATGTCCCCAGCTTCCTTATCACCCTATAAGTGGAAAATATGACAAGGCCCTCGTCGGCGAGGTCGGAAAAATAGACCATCACATTATCGTACTTCTTCGCCTTCGCCTTCCCGAGCCGTTTTCTCATCTCATCCCTGAAGGCGAGGGCGACCTCATACCTATGATGGCCGTCGGCGATGAATACCTGTTTATTTTCAAATTCCTTTTTTATCGCGCTTATCGTGCGGGCATCGGTAAGCCGCCAGACTTTATGGGCGACGCCCTCAAGATGTATGTCGATAACGGCAGGCGCGCCGGCGATACAGTCCTTAAGCATCTTTGTGACTTTAGCCCCGTCGTCCTGGTATATGCAGAAGATTGGACTTGTGTTCGCGCGGGTGGCCCGAATGAGGTTCAGCCGGTCTTCTTTGGGTTTCGAAAATGTATATTCGTGAGGCAGGACTAAACCGGAGGAAGGGTCTTCGATCTTCATCAGAGATATAAAGCCCAATCTCTTCTTCAACTGCCCCCTGTGGAGGTAGTCTTCTTCATATATATATACGGCCGGCTTCCCGTCCTTCTGCAATATTCCTTCGCTGAGCCATTGACTCAGAAAATTGGCCGCTCTAGTATATTTATTTTTCTTACTGTTATCCCCGCGCGCTTCCCTGCCCAATATGATCCTTACGATGTTATTAGAGTGGGCTTTATATAACTCCTCCCTCATGTCAGGGGATATGACGTCATAGGGAGGGGCCATGACTTTTTCAAGGCGGTTTATCTTTTTCTTATTATATAATACGCCCTTAAAAGGTAAGATCTTTGCCATCTACCGTCCTTTTTTTCTGGCTACGGAGAAGACTACCGCACCGACCAACGTCCCTATGGAATCGAAAATAAAATCGGAAAAAACCGCATCTCTCCCCGGGACAACGCTTTGGTGCAGCTCATCGGTAAAACCACAGAAAGTCCCTACCATAAAGGTTATGACAAGGACATTTATAAAAGGCATATCTTCGGCTGAAACGGTTATGGCCCTTATCAATAGAAAGCCGAAGACCGCGTACTCCAATAGATGTATCAACTTATCAAAATTGTCTATATTGAGGCCTATATTAAAAGGCCTCTCCAATGAAGAGAGCCAGTAGATTAATATAGCATAAAGAAAGGGAGGAGACCAGAACTTTATGAATTTTTTTGTATTTTCCATTTTTGATATCAGGGCTATTCTGAGCAGCAGCTCTTGCAGTCCGGCCCTTCCTTGCCGTTTTTAGGGCACGACGGAGGCCGGTCCTTCTGTCTTTTTGCCTTATAGTCGTTTGCGTAGAAACCGGAGCCCTTGAATATTATACCGGCGCCCGGACCCATTAACCGCTTGAGAGGCGAAGAGCATTTCGGGCATTTTTTAAGAGGGTCTTCGCTCATGTTCTGGAAATATTCGAACCTGTGCTTGCATTTCGTGCATTCGTAGTCGTAGGTCGGCATTTATTCCCTTTCTATTTCACGATCTTTTTAAGCTTTTCCAGAAACGATCTTCTCATGGGAGTCGACTCGTCGCCTATCGTCTTGGCGAACTGCTCGAGAGCCTTCGACTGCTCCCTGTTAAGGGACTGCGGGACCTCCACGATGACCCTTACGTGCTCGTCGCCCGTTCCGTAGCTATTGAGATGCGGTATCCCTTTTCCGCGAAGCCTGAACAACTTCCCGCTTTGAGAGCCCGGCGGGACAGTCATCTTTACCTTTCCGTCCAGCGTAGGGACGTCTATTTCCGCTCCGAATACCGCCTGCGGAAAAGTGATCGGCACATCTATCAATATATCATCCCCGTGCCTTTCGAAAAATTCGTGCGGTCTTACATGTATATCGACATAAAGGTCGCCGCGCATGCCGCCTTCCGCGGCCTCTTCTCCTTCTCCGCTGACCCTCAGCCTGGTCCCGGTACTTACCCCCTTCGGGACCTTGACTTTTATCTTTCTGGGGACCCCCACGCGGCCTCTTCCGCCGCATTTTGTGCAGGGTGAGGTTATCAACGTCCCCTCTCCGCCGCATTTGCCGCATGTCCTGGATACGCTGAAGAATCCGTTTGACATCACGACCTGCCCTCTGCCGCCGCAGTCAGGGCATGTCTTTTTCTTCGAGCCCGGCTTTGAGCCGCTGCCTTTACACACGGCACAGGACTCCCGCCTCTTGATCGAGACCGTCTTCTCCGCGCCGAAAGCGGCTTCATTAAAATCAAGCGCCAGCTCAAACCTCAGGCTGGCGCCTCTTCTTGAAGCCCTGCGTCTTCCCGTTGTCCCGAACCCCCCTCCGAACATGCTATCGCCGAGACCTCCGAAGAGATCGCCCAGGTTGAAATCATCGAATATATCCCTGAGGTCGTCAAAGTGATGAAAGTCCGACCAGCTGAAGCCGCCTCCCTTGAAAGCGCCCTCCATACCCGCGTGGCCGTACCGGTCATAAGTCGCCTTTTTTTGAGGATCGCTTAAGACCTCGTAAGCTTCGGATATCTCCTTGAACTTTTCCTCGGATTCCTTCTCCTTGCCGGGATTCTTGTCGGGATGGTATTTGAAAGCGAGCTTTCTGTATGTCTTTTTTATATCTTCCGCGCCCGCATCTTTAGGGACTCCCAGGACCTCGTAGTAATCGCGCTTTTCCATCTGCGTTACTGTTTCTTATCCTCGTCTTCCACTTTATAGTCGGCGTCCACTATGTCCTCGTCACCCTTTTTCTGCTGTTCGTCCTTTTGGCCGCCGTCCCGCTGTCCCGGGCCCTGCTGCCCCTTCTGTTGCTGCGCGTTAGCCTGCTTATACATCTCTTCGGCGAGTTTGTGGGATGCCTTTGTGAGTTCCTCCTGCGCCTTCTTTATTTCGCTTGCGCTGTCGCTTGAGAGCGTATTTTTCGCTTTCGAGAGGGCGTCTTCCACCTTCTTCTTATCATCCCCCGAGATCTTATCGCCGTAGTCTTTGAGGCTCTTCTCTGCGGTATAGATGAGCGTATCAAGCTGGTTCCTGGCTTCCACTAATTCGCGCTTTTCCTTATCCTCGGATTCGTGCTCCTTAGCTTCCTTCATCATCTTGTCTATCTCATCTTTTGAGAGGCCGCTTGAAGTCTCTATCCGTATCTTCTGCTCTTTCCCGGTGGCCTTGTCCTTCGCTGCGACGTGGACTATGCCGTTAGCGTCTATGTCGAAGGTCACCTCTATCTGCGGGATGCCTCTCGGCGCCGGCGGTATTCCCACAAGGTCGAACCTTCCGAGCGTCCTGTTGTCCGCCGCCATCTCCCTCTCCCCCTGAAGCACGTGTATGGAGACCGCCGTCTGACTATCGGCCGCGGTAGAGAAGATCTGGCTCTTCCTTGTCGGGATGGTGGTATTTCTCTCGATGAGCTTGGTCATCACGCTCCCCAGGGTCTCGATACCCAGCGAAAGAGGCGTGACGTCAAGCAATAATATATCCTTAAGCTCCGAATTTCCGGAAAGTATACCGCCCTGTATCGCGGCGCCTACCGCCACTACCTCGTCCGGGTTGACGCCCTTATGAGGCTCCTTCCCGAAGAGCTTTTCGACCAATTGCTGGACCTTGGGCATCCGTGTCTGCCCGCCTACGAGTATCACTTCATCGATCTCGCCGGCGTCCATACCGGCGTCTTTCAGGGCCTTCAGGCACGGCCCCTTTGTCCTCTCGACCAGGTCATCGGTAAGCTGCTCGAGCTTGGCTCTCGTAAAAGTCATGGTCAGGTGCTTAGGCCCGCTGGAATCGGCGGTGATGAACGGGAGATTGATCTCCGTCTGGATATTGCTCGAGAGTTCGCACTTAGCCTTTTCAGCCGCCTCTTTCAAACGCTGCAGAGCCATTTTGTCTTTTCTCAGATCGACGCCCTGTTCCTTTTTGAACTCCTGGGCCATCCAATCCACGATCTTCTGGTCGAAGTTGTCGCCGCCGAGGTGAGTGTCGCCGTTCGTGGATTTGACTTCCAGCGAAAGCTGGCCGTCCATCTCGCTAACCTCCAGTATGGAGATATCGAACGTGCCCCCGCCCAGGTCATAGACCGCGATCTTTTCGTTTTTCTTCTTATCGAGCCCGTACGCCAGGGAAGCCGCGGTCGGCTCGTTGATGATCCTCAATACCTCGAGGCCGGCTATCTGGCCGGCGTCTTTTGTGGCCTGCCGCTGGGAGTCATTGAAATATGCCGGGACCGTGATCACGGCCTTAGTCACTTTTTCTCCCAGATAGTCTTCGGCGGTCTGCTTCATCTTTTGCAGGACCATCGCCGATATCTCGGGCGGCGTATATTCCTTCCCGCCGGCATTTACGACTACATTCCCCTTATCGTCTTCGCCGACCTTGAAAGGGACCAGTTTTTCCTCTACCGCGACCTCGTCATGCCGTCTTCCCATGAAACGCTTTATGGAGAAAACGGTATTTTCCGAATTCACCACAGCCTGTCTTTTCGCCGGCTGACCCACCAGCCTCTCCCCGTTTTTCGCGAACGCGACAACCGAGGGGGTCGTCCGCGAGCCTTCCGCGTTCGTCAATACCTTGGGCTCCCTTCCCTCCATAATAGCCACGCAGGAGTTCGTGGTCCCCAGGTCTATTCCTATCACTTTACCTTTGGTCTTAGCCATTTTAATTACCTCCTTTAAATCTTGATTCTCGGATTTTACACGCTATCCTGTTGTTTCTTCTTCCCCACCTTTACCGCAGCCGGACGCAGCAGCCTGCCGTTCAGCAAATAGCCGGGCTGGACTTCATCGATGACGACCCCGTCCTTATCTTCGTCCGTGTCTATGTGTTCGACGGCCTCGTGAAGGGCCGGGTCGAAATTCTTGCCGGCCGCCTCGATCCTGACCACGCCCTTCTGTTCGAGCATAAGGTGGAACTGTTTCTGTATCATCTTTACCCCTTCGAGGACGGACTGCACCGTCTGCGTGCCGTTCATATGGTCCAATGCCCTGTCAAAGTTATCGATGATATAAAGTATCTCCTCCAGAAGGCCTTCATTGGCGAATCTTACGTAATCCTCCTGCTCCTTCGCCATTCTCTTCCTGGCATTTTCGAGGTCGGCGTGAGCCCTCAGGTATTTATCTTTGAACTCTTCCTCGAGGCGCTCGGCCTCCTTCAACTTTTCATACTCGGACTTGTCGACGGTCACCACTTCCTTCTTATCCGTATTTATGTCCTTTTCTTTTTCCTTACGCTTAGTCACTTGCTATCTCCATATCTTCCAGTACATCCTCTATGGTCCTCGAAAGAAAATCCACAAGCGGTATCAATGTCGAGTAGTTCATCCTCATCGGCCCCAGCACGCCCAGGCTTCCCCTTTTATCGCCTCTGAGCCTGTAGCTGGATGTGATGAAACTCAGGTCGTTAAGAGCGTCGCGCCTTTCCTCATCGCCTATATGTATCTTGACGCCGTCGGTAGTCAGGTCCTCGTTGAAGAGCCTCATCAACTCGGTCTTTTCGTCAAACAACTTGAGCAGCGTCCTTATCCGTCGGGGGCTGCTGAACTCCGGCATATCGATCATATTGCTCGCGCCTTCTATATAAAACTTAAGGCTCGATGTGCAGGCGATCCCGGCGTATCTCGTCATTATAGAAAGAATATGCGATACCTTCACAAGCATGGATTCCATGGAATCCAGCGTCTCCTCATAAGATTCCTTCTCTATGAACCTCTTCTGCCTGTCCGGTATCGCGCTGAACTCGAGGAGATTATTGACGTAATAACGGTAGCCTTTTGACGTAGGCATCCTTCCCGCGGAGGTGTGAGGCTTCCCGAGATACCCCATATCCTCAAGCTCGCCCATTACGTTGCGTATGGTAGCGCTCGATAGGTCCAGCAGATCAGAGACAAGGGAAGAGCCTATAGGGACGGCCGAGTTTATATGGGATATGATGATAAGCTTCAAGACGTCTTTTTGCCTGTCGTTCAGATTATGCTCCTGTCTCATATTTCTATACCTCGCACGTATTTGGGCTTTAGCACTCTCATATATTGAGTGCTAAAGCCGTATTTTACCATTCTCCGCATATTTGTCAAGAAAAAAATGCCGCCCGGGGACACTCACCTTCGATGAGTGTCCCCGCTACAGCACCGCCTTCAGCTTCGTTGGCACCATCGCCTCGACATATATGCAATCTTCCCTATATTCTTCCTTCAGCACCCGCCCGTATTCGCGTATAAGGTTATATTTCTTCATATCGCTATGCGGTATCGAGAGCTTTATCTCCGACATGAGCGAGGACAATTCGGCGACCAGCCTCGCCGTCAGGACGTCCAGGCCTTCTTTATTGATAGCGGATATCAGGATCGGCGAGTGAAAATGCCTTCTCAGTCCCGAAAGCAGGATCTCATCCTCCATCTTGTCCTTCTTATTCAATATATCGATTATCGGTTTATTCTCGATGCCCAGATCCTTTAGGACCTTCCGGGCCGCCTCGGCGCACTCAAGCGCCTTAGGATGGCTTATGTCTATTACGTGGAGCAATATATCGGCATTGACAGCCTCTTCAAGCGTGGCCTTGAACGACTCCACCAGATGGTGGGGGAGGTTATGGATGAAGCCTACTGTGTCGGAGAAGACGATCCTCTGGTTATTGGGAAGCACGTATCTTCTCACCGTAGGGTCAAGCGTGCTGAAAAGCTTGTCTTCTACGTAGACATCCGCGTTTGTCAAAGCGTTAAAAAGAGTCGATTTTCCCGTATTGGTATAGCCCACCAGAGCTATTGATGAAGCCGAAAACCTCTCTCTGAATTTTCTCCTCGCGTCTCTATGGCCGGTCGCGTTGTCCAACTCCCCCCTGAGCCGCGTTATCTTATCGCGTATCCTTCTTCTGTCGACTTCCAATTTTTTCTCGCCCGGCCCCCTCGTGCCGATACCTCCGCCCAGCCTGGAGAGCATTATGCCTTTTCCGACCAGCCTGGGCAAAAGATACACAAGCTGAGCCAGCTCCACCTGTATCTTGCCTTCTTTCGAATGAGCCCTCTGCGCGAATATGTCCAGGATCAACTGCGTCCTGTCGATAGTCTTTACCTCAAGGACCTCTTCAAGGTTCCTCTGCTGGGTACCGCTCATGTCATGGTTGAATATGACGATCCGGTTCTCGCCGCCCGCCAAGGCGGAAGCTATCTCCTCCACCTTACCCTTTCCTATAAGGAATTTAGGGGAAAATTCCGAGCATTTAGCCGTGATTCCGGTCGAGATAGCCACGCCGCTTGAAGTCACAAGTTCCCTTAACTCAGCCGACAGGTCTGCGGCGCTCCAGTCCCTGTCGTCCCTATCGTGCCTGACCGTGACGATCACCGCCTCTTCCCTGCCTTCATCCCGTATATTTATCATACTTCTCATATATTAACCGCTTTCACTATAAGATCGACGGCTACCCGTTCGCTCTTTTTGCCCGTCAGCTCGACCCAGCGGGCGCCCTCTTCCTTCCTGAACCATACCAGCTGCCGCTTCGCGTATTGCCTCGTGCGCTTTTTGAGAAGCGCCTTCGCCTCCTCGAGGCCGCGCCTCCCGCTAAGGTGATCATCGATCTCCCTGTAACCCAATACCGACTCGGCCGTAGCGCTCAACTTCTTTTTCTTAAGCTTTTTCACCTCGCTTATTAAGCCATCCCCGAACATCTTCTCGACGCGGCCGTTTATCCTTTCATATAGCTCTTTGCGGTCTCTGTTCAGGATAAAGACGAGGACATCGTATTCGCCCCTGATCCCCCTGGATTCTTTATGACCCTCTGAAATAGGCTTACCTGTAAGCTTATGCACCTCCAGGGCCCTGACGATCCTCCGGAGGTCGTTCCGATGGATCTTACCCGCGTAAACAGGGTCGACAGCGCACAGCCTTTTGTAAAGCTTTTCCTTTCCTTTCTTACGGGCCTCTTGATAAAGAGCCCTTCTCAGCTTATCGTCCTTTGGCGGCGAAGGAAAGAGACCGTTTATAAAAGACCTCGCGTATAGACCGGTTCCGCCCGAGACGACCGGGATCTTATCGCGCTTTACGATATCGCGGGCGACGCGATGAGCCTCGGCTACGAAATCGGCGGCGCTCCATTCTTTAGATGGATCGAGTATGCCTATGAGACTATGCCGGACCTCTCTCCGGAGCTTCGGGGGCGGCTGCTGGCTGATTATCGGCATGCCTTTATAGACCTGCATGGAATCGCATGAGATTATCTCGCCCGCTATCCTTTTCGACACCCTTACCGCTATATCGCTTTTCCCCGCGCTTGTAGGGCCCAGGATAAATACCATAAGAGGCTTTTTACGCTTCATCGATCCCTTCTCCGGTACAAAAGGATCTCGACCATGATAACGCCGGTCAACAACATTGCCGCGGTGACATAAGGGGCCCGTATGCCGAAATAACGGGCGGCTATGCCGCCGGCCAAAGGCCCGAAAAATCCGCCGGCCCCTATAAAACACTCATGGATACCGCTTTTCTTCCCTTTATCGGCATATCCGTATAAACTGTAGAATATGCTGGAGAAATAAGTCATACCGCTGCAAAATCCCAGGCATAACATCGCGATAATAAAATAAATGGCCCCGGAATAGAACACAAGGAGCAATAAGGCCATAACGGCGATCGTCTGCAGGATGACCAGAGGCAGGATCCTGTAATGCCACTTCTCGGTCCTTCCGAGTATAAAAAACATGACAGTCTGCGTCAAGAACATCAGGAACGCGAAAAATCCCACGGCAGCGCTCGAATACCCGAGCTCGCTTCCCAGCTTAGGAAAAAGATTCCTCACCAGGCCCACTACATACCAGCTCGCGAAATTCGCGCACCACGCGATGACCAGGAACTTTCCCGCGGCAGGCGGTCTGTCTTTCTCGGTCTCAAGGAACATCCTCCTTACGGGCTCGTCCCTGATCTCCGATACGACCGGCTGCCGGATAAGAAGGAGTATCACTATCGCGACCAAAAAGGCGCCGAAGAAAAACGGCGCCTTCTGGTTCGCGGAAAACAAGACGCCAGCCGACAGGAAACCGATCGTCAGTCCGGCGCTCCAGCATACGTTAAAGTTCGTCAAAGACCTCAAGAGGTCATTCTTGCCCAGCCCCTGCGAAAGCCACGATTGGATAGTGGGCCAGAAAAGCGACATCGAAACGGCGCCGAACACATATATAAAAAATACCCGGTCCACCCCTCCCAGAAAAGGAAGGGCCGAATATACGGCTATGAAAAGCACGCAGCCGGATATTAACATGCCCCGGCGGTTAAAGGTATCGGAAAGCCTGCCGGCCGCTATCACGCCGGAGGAATATATGAGGGCGCCTAACGCGCCGAATAACCCGAGTGTGAGAGAATCCGCGCCGAACTTATAAATAAGAAGGAGCGGAAGTGATAAAAGGACCGCCCCTAAAGCCAGGTCAGCTAGAAATGCCGATATAAAAAAATTTGCCATACGCGTAGCTAAGGATATATCTTTACAGGATAGCCTTTATTGCGCAGATTGCGGGCCATGTCCTCGGCATCGCTCAGCTTATCATATTGGCCCACCCTTACTCTGTAAAAACGGGACTGCCCCGCGACCGTAGTATAGATGTTTACGTCGAAAGCCTGCCTCTTTAACTCGTCGTTGAGTTTTTTTGCGTTGCTCCATTTGGTAAACGAGCCCACCTGGACGCTGTATGTGACAAAGGACGACCCCTTTCCCTTTAGCATCTTCGCCTCCAGGCTGTCGGGGAAAAGCCTTACGAGCATATCGTTGAATCCGGCCGACTCCGTCTTATCGCCTAATTTTCCGCAGCACTCGCCCAGCCTGTAGTACACTATAGGCTTGTCGTCGGAATCCGGAAAATACCTCAATACGTTATCGTAGTGCTCCTTTGCCTTTTCATAATCGCCTTCCAAAAAATACGAATCCGCCAGTCCCATATACGACTCGTCCAAAAGCTCATCCCGGTTGCTGTGATTGACCACCCTGGTGAAGCAATTCCTCGCCTCATCGAATCTTCCGAGTTTTAAAAGCGCCCTCCCCTCCATATATTCCAACTCGTCATTGATCTTCGACCCCTTCGCCGGATAGCTGTCGCCGATACGGACGACTTCTTCATAGTCGTCCTCTATAAACGCCTCCTCGGCTTTTTTCAGCGCCCTACCTTTGTATCCGTCGTCCCGATCACTATCCGAGGGCCCCCTGTCAAAATAACCTCCGTGCGCGGGGAGCGAAAAGGCGCCTATCAAGACAGCCGCTATAAATAAACTATTACTTTTCCTCATGATCACCTCAATTTTAACACTTCTTCCCTCAGGGCGCAAGCGATTCTCCGATATTCATCCGCCGCTTCGCTCCCTGAGTTTTTCAGGAGTTCAGCCGCCGATACGGGACGGCCGTACGTTATCTTCAAAGGATAAGGCATGGGAAACCGCTTCATGCGCGGCCATGCGAAATGCGAGCCTTCTATATAGACGGGGACAAGAGGTACGTCCAGCTCTTTCGCCAGTATTCCGACGCCTTTTTTGAAATCCTTTACCTCTTCATCGATCGAACGCCCCCCTTCCGGGAATATGCACATGATTTTACCATTCCTAAGCACATATGATGATATCTGCATGGATTCGACCAGGCGGGTATCCGCGTCCAACGGTATAAGGCGGCCCACCTTTACCCCCCAGGCGGCCAGAGGATGCTTCAGATACCCGGCAAAGCCCAAAAAAAAGGTGTTGAGCTCTATGCCGTACGGAAGGCTTGCCGCCACCGTAAAACCGTCCAGATAGCTCGCGTGGTTCGGGCACAGGATATACGGGCCCTGCTTCGGGAGCCTGTCCCTGCCCTCTGCCTTTAATCTCCAGAATACCTTAAAGAGCAGGTTTATAAAAAACCTGGTGAATAAAAAAGTAAATATCCTGTCGTTTAGCGTGGGTCTCAATCTGACCGTTGCTGCGATCTCACCGGAAGGCGGCTGGCGCAATAATTCCTTCCAATCAAAAAGCCTCCTTTGCGGCTTCTCCGGCGCCCCTCTCTCTTTGATGCCTCCAAGTTCCGTGAGGAGGTCCCGTATCGTGAAGGCCTTTGCGATGAGTTCACCCGGTATCTTAAGATCAAGAAGGCTCTCGAGAGAGTCGGCAAGTTCTATGCGGCCGAGCGAATCTATACCGAGGTCTATCTCAAGGTGGTCGTCAAGCCTTACCGGCCTTTTAAATCTCTTCCTTAGATGATCGAGGGTCTTTTTAGAAATATCTGAAGCGGCAAGAGCCTTGTCCTCCGCCTGAGGTTCGCTTTCCTCTTTTTCCTCATGCTCCCCGGCTTTTCCGAATCTAGCCTGAAGCTCGAATCTCTTCAGCTTGCCCAGGCGCGTCCGGGGCAGCTCTTCCTTTATTATCGAAAAACCCGTGATATGATCATGGGACGGGAGGCCTTTAGAGATGTTTTCGATCTCCCACTTTATCTTGTCCCTGACGTTCATCACATTGACCTGCCGGAAATGTCGAAAATCTGGCAGTACGACGGCGTGAAGACCGCTCTGGTCGTCCCTGCTCAATATACACATTTCTTTAATGTAGGGGCTTGAGCCGTATATCGCCTCAAGCTCATCCGGATATATGTTTTTACCCGAACTCAGCACTATGACTTCCTTGATCCTGCCGGTGATATAAAGATAGCCTTCCTTATCGAGATAGCCCAGGTCTCCGGAATGGAACCAGCCCTCTTTGATGACTTCCGCCGTCAGGTCGGGCCGCTTAAAATAACCCTTCATCACATTGGGCCCCTTTATCAATATCTCCCCTGTCCCGGATCCGCCGGGGTCATCTATCCGCACTTCGACTCCGGGCACCGGTTTCCCTACGGACCCGAATTTGACCTTTCCCTTAGGCGTAATCGATGCGACCGGAGAGGTCTCCGTAAGCCCGTAGCCTTCCAGCATCCTGACGCCCAGCCTGGACAGGTCCTTTCCGGCCTCAGGGTCCAGCCGCGCTCCGCCCGAGACAAAAAGGCGCAAGGTCTTCCCGAAGACTTGCCTTACTTTGATCCTTGTAGCGAATAACACGAACGGCCTGATCAACCGGGGCGACTTGTGATATTTCGCGAATATCTTATTCCGCAGCATGGTGAAGAATTGAGGGACGGCCGGGACTATTGTAACGCCGTCCGTCTTTATGATGCGCGACACGTCTTCGGGCTTGAAGCTCAGGCAATAACTTATCGCCGCGCCGGATAAAACGGGCACGAGGAACGCCGCCATAAAGGCGTAACAGTGGAAAAGAGGCAGGATCGACAGAAACGTATCTTTTTCCGAAAAGAGCCCGAGCTTTTCAAAGCTTTTTGCGTTAGAGCAGAAATTGCCGTGGCTCAAAAGGACGCCCTTCGGCGTGCCCGTGGTCCCCGATGTATATATAAGAGAGGCGTTGTCATCCGGTGAAAGCTCCGGGAACCGAGTGCCGGCGGGCACCGTAATATCTTTTATAGAAGAGAGATCTATGGCCTTTCCATCCGCTCCCAGAACAGCCTTCGGCCTGCAATCATCCTTGATATTCAGTATCTCGCGTTCGGTCAACTGAGGGTCTATCGGAACGGCGCAAGCCCCCGACAACGTTATCCCCAAATATGCGATAGGCCACTCCGGACAGTTCCCGAGGATAAGAAGGACAAAATCGCCTTTTCCTATGCCTTCGCTCATAAGAGACGCGGCCGCTTTTCGCGATAGCTCGTCGACGTCGCCGTATGTATATTCCTCCCTCCCGCCTTCTCTCTCGGCCTTAAGGCACACCTTATCGGCGTATCGTCGCGCCGCCAAAGCAAATAGCTTATTTATAACAGCTTCGTCATTCATGATCTTCTTCCTATGAGCCATGAGCCAACTAAGCCATCGGCAATATATCTATTTCCCGGGCCTTTCTTCTATTTCCCGATATTTCCTTTTGCATATCCAAAAGTCTCGAATGGCGCGCCTTCTTAGTCTCCTCCGGCACATCGTCGGCCAGCCTGTATGAAGCCGCCGGAGGCCTCGGCGAATACTTGAATATGAACGCGCTGTCAAACCCGACTTTCTCCATCATATCCAGCGTCTGCATAAAATCCCCATCGCCTTCCCCGGGGAACCCGACTATTATATCCGTGGTAATATTACAGCCGGGGACATATTTGCGAAGCCCCTCTATGAGGCGCAGGTAATGAGCCGCCGTATATTCTCTTTTCATCGCTTTCAATATCCTGTCCGATCCTGATTGAAGAGGCAGATGAAGATGTTTATATATCTTCGGCAGATCGCGCATGACCTTAAAAAGCTCTTCTTCGGTATCTTTGGGGTGGCAGGTCACGAATCTTATCCTCTTTATGCCCTCTATAGGGTGGATATCACGCAATAGATCTATAAAACCCGATCCTCGGCCCAGGTCCTTTCCGTAAGAATTCACGTTCTGGCCGAGCAGGGTTATCTCTTTTACGCCGTTTTTCGCCGCGGCTTTTATCTCATCGGTTATCAAAGCTTCGGGCCTGCTTCTCTGCCTGCCCCTCACGTACGGGACGACGCAATATGAACAGTAATTATCGCATCCCTCGCTTATCGAGACGTACGCGTGCGATTTTTTTTCATGGTAAAGCGGGTTTTCGCGGTCAGGCCTTTCCGGAATGCCGGCGGCCATGACCTTCTTCTCCCCGCGCAGGATGGCATCCACATGAGACGGTATGTTGTAGATCTCGCCCGGCCCCGCGACCAGGTCGACGTGCGGCAGCCTTTTAAAAACCGCATCCTTGTCCTTTTGCGCCGTGCAGCCGATGAATCCGAGCACAAGGCCGGGCCTTCGCCTTTTCATCTTAGCGAGGCTTCCCATATTGCTGTAAGCCCTCTGCTCGGCGTGCTCCCTCACGGAACACGTGTTAAAAAGCACGCAGTCCGCCTCCTCCGCGGATCCGGCCTTCTTCCATCCTCTCTCGAGGAATAGCCCGTATATTATCTCCGAATCCCTGTCGTTCATCTGACATCCGAAGGTCCTAAGGAAAACGGTTTTTCTATCTTGTTTATTATCAATCATTTATAATTCAGTCCTTTAAGATGTTCATTGAGAGACAGATGAACGAGTATGATTTTTGTCTTTTACTTGTTAAGTTTTTTTCTCATCATCAAACGCACTTTGTTCATTTTTTCTTTAAAAACAGCTCTTTTTTTACAGCATTCTTTATACGGGAAATTTGTTAGCTTATTTGCAAAAATACCATTTAATTCCTGATTGAAAATTTCTAATTCTTTTGTATCGCTTGGAGTGCGAAATTTAATGAAATCAGTTGTTTTTGTTGACATTGTCTGAGCGTATTGACCTTGAATCAAAATATTCTGGTTAGCTGAAAATTGTTTCTGTTGATATGTAAATATCGATGACAA
>CAZYBX010000011.1:0-17185 GCA_964645565.1 uncultured Planctomycetia bacterium
GAGCGAGGGGAATATAAATATTGCATATGAGGTAGGATAAGAGAAAAGCGGAGTGTCCCTAAGTGGCACGTCCCTAAAAGGGCGGCAGATGGATATAGGCAGGATCAGGAACTTTTCGATAATAGCGCACATAGACCACGGCAAGTCGACGCTCGCGGACAGGATACTGCAGATCACGGCGGCCATAACGGTCAGGGAGTTCCATGAGCAGATGCTGGACGATATGGACCTCGAGCGCGAAAGAGGCATAACCATCAAATCGAGCGCGGTCCGCCTTAACTACAGGGCTAAAGACGGTTCAGAGTACCTTCTCAACCTCATCGACACCCCCGGCCACGTCGATTTTACGTATGAGGTCTCAAAATCGATCGCGGCGTGCGAAGGGGCATTGCTGGTCGTCGATGCCGCGCAGGGCGTGGAGGCGCAGACGGTCGCCAATCTCTATATGGCGGTAGAGCACAATATCGTCATCATACCCGTCCTGAACAAGATCGACCTTTCCAATGCCGAACCGGAGCGGGTGAAGAAGCAGATAGTGAATCTGCTAAAGGTAAAGGAAGACGAAATACTTTTAGTGAGCGCTAAGGAAGGGACCGGCGTGATAGAGGTTATCGAAGGGATCATCAATAGGATACCGCCGCCGGCCGGAAGCGGGCAGAATCCTCTGCAGGCCCTTATATTCGATTCAAGTTACGATACGTATAAGGGCGCCATCATATATGTGAGGGTCA
This sequence comes from uncultured Planctomycetia bacterium, assembly GCA_964645565.1. Classification (GTDB taxonomy): domain Bacteria; phylum Omnitrophota; class Gorgyraeia; order JAHIPI01; family JAHIPI01; genus BS750m-G14. The sequence goes on from CAZYBX010000011.1 coordinate 732, forward strand.
TGAACGGCTCAATATCCAAGGGCGACAATATCCTCATGATGGGCACCGGGAAGAAATATGAAGTGCTGGAGATCGGAGTGTTTACGCCGAAGGCTAAAGCGATCGATAAATTGCATTGCGGCGAAGTAGGCTATCTCGCGTGCAATATAAGGGACGCCGGAGAGATCGAGGTGGGCGATACCATAACCGCCGTCGGCAACCCCGCTCATAAGTCTTTACCCGGATATAAAAAACTGCAGCCCATGGTCTTCAGCGGCATCTACCCCGTGAACAGCAAGGATTACGATTCGCTTAAAGACGCCATGGGAAAAATGAGATTGAGCGACGCCTCGTTTCATTATGAGCCCGAGAGTTCGGCCGCGCTCGGATTCGGCTTCCGTTGCGGCTTCCTGGGTCTCCTGCACATGGAGATCATCCAGGAAAGACTGGAAAGGGAATATGACCTGAATCTTGTGGTAAGCACTCCGAGCGTGATCTACAGAATCAGAAAGACCGACGGAGATATCATGGAGGTCGACAATCCTTCCAAGATGCCGCCGGTGAACGACATACAGGAGATCAGGGAGCCTTACGTGTCCGCGTATATAATCACGCCCAGCGAATCCATAGGGAATCTCATGCAGCTGGCCGAATCGAAAAGGGGCGAGTACATAAGCACCGAGTACATAGGCGAGGATAAGGCGAAGCTGATATACATCATGCCCCTCTCCGAGATCATAGTGGATTTTTACGACAAGATAAAATCGCTTACAAGAGGCTACGGCTCGCTGGACTACGAATTCCTTGACTATAAAGAGAGCGATATGGTAAAGTTAGATATATTGCTGAACGGCGATCCGTTTGACGCGATGTCTTCCATTATACATAAAGACAAGGCGCAGACGAAGGGCAGGGCGATCGTCGATAAATTGAAAGAACTGATACCGAAGCAGCTCATCGAAGTGGCGATCCAGGCGGCGATCGGCAGCAATGTGATAGCGAGGTCGACCGTCAAGCCCCTGAAGAAGCACGTCACCGGCAAGTGTTACGGCGGCGATATCACCCGCAAAAGGAAGCTTTGGGAAAAGCAGAAGGAGGGGAAGAAAAGGATGAAACAGTTCGGAAAAGTACAGATACCGCAAGAGGCTTTTATAGCCGCATTAAAGGCCTGACCATGAGACCGGCCACAAAAGCGATAATAAGGGAATGGATCGAGTCGATAATAATAGCGGTCGTATTGGCTTTATTCATAAGGACATTTTTCATACAGGCGTTCAGGATACCCTCAGGGTCGATGAAGCCCACCCTGCAGGAAGGCGACAAGATAATGGTCAACAAGCTTCTTTACGGGCCCAGGATCCCTTTTACGGGCATAAGGTTGCCGGGGCTGCGGGAGCCGGAAAGAGGAGACATCATCGTCTTTATATATCCGGAAGACAAGAAGAAGGATTTTATAAAACGGCTTATAGCTAAAGGCGGCGAGGACGTAGAGATCTCGAACGGAAACATAATAATAAACGGAGAAGCCGTGAGGGGCATCACGGCGATAGACAATATCTATTATTATAATAAAGGATACTACGGGAGGCAAGGATGGCCCGTGAGCGTCCCCGAAAATAATTATTTTGTGCTGGGGGATAACAGCGCCAGCTCCAAGGATTCGCGCTACTGGGGGTACGTCCCGAAGGAGAACGTGATAGGCAGGGCGATGTTCATATGGTGGCCGCCCTGGCGGATGCGCATGCTTAAATAAATTTCCTTGACATGGGATAAGATCGCGGTTATACTTATATCAGTTCATTTAAAATCTTAAACAAGAGGGAAAACGGTGTGAATCCGTTGCTGCCCCCGCAACTGTGAGGGAGAGATCATAGATTCGGCGGTCACTGTTCCGTTCAGGTTCCATAAGAGCCGGCGGGATGGGAAGGCCGGCGAATATCTTATGCTCCCGAGCCAGGATACCTGATATTTGACCTTCGGGGTGAGAGGAAAGGCAAGAATATAGGCCCAACCGAATCGGAGGTTGGGTTTTTTTTGTCTGTCGCCCGATCCTATATATAAGGTCGGGTTTTTTTATTCTCTCAGAGGTCGGAGAGGAGGAAAGGTGAAGAGGTTTTTAATAACCGCAATACTATTGTCGTTCTCATTACGGGTCTTCGCTGAAGGAGAAGGGCCGGAAGAGGACCAGGCCGTCCGGGGCGTTGAGCTTCCTATGATAGTGGTAACGCCCACTAAATACGAGACCAGCTTATACGGGATACCGTCGTCGTTTTCGGTGATCTACGAAGACGAGATACTTTCAAAAGGCAAACCGCAGGTAAAGGACATACTGCAGGATATCCCCGGAGTCAACGTTGTTCAGACCGGGAGCTTCGGCTCGGCGACTTCCGTATTCACGAGAGGGACGGAGTCGAGCCATACGCTTGTCATGATCGACGGCGTAAGGGTGTTCGACCCCATGTCCACGAACGCGGCCTTTAATTTCGCGGATGTCACGTTGGACAATGTCGAGAGAGTAGAGGTCTTGAGGGGGCCGCACAGCACTCTTTACGGTTCGGACGCGATAGGCGGCGTGATAAACATCATAACGAAAAAAGGGGCGGGCAGGCCTAAGGCCTGGTCGTCTTTTGAGGCAGGCTCCTACGCGACCTTCAAGGAAGCTGCGGGCTCGGACGGTGAGATCTCCGGATTTCATTATTCCATTGCATGCTCACGCCTGGACACGGAGGGTATTTCAAAGGCCGATGAAAAATATGATAATGACGAAAAAGACGGCTATAGAAACACGTCTATCTCGACGCGGATAGACTATGAGCCGCACGAAAGGATATCGGCGGGCTCCACGTTCAGGTATACAGGCTCCAAGACGGAGATAGACGATTCGGGCGGATACAACGGAGACGATACCAACAGGAAAAACGTGCATGAGCAGACAGCCGTCTCCGGTTATCTCGATCTCGGCCTCACGGACTGGTGGACGGTGGACCTGAGATGGCTGTGGATGGAGAACAAGAGGTCCGACAAGGATTACAGCGACGATGTGGATACGGACGAGTACCTGAACAGCAAGTACGAGGGATGGAACACATCATACGAATTTCACAATGTCATACGCCTGAAGGACCTCGGTACTTTATCCGGCGGCATCGATTATGACGAGCAGAGCGGCGACTCGTTCCTGGATAGTTATTCAAACGGCTTCACGTTTATGAACGACCCTTCGAAGGTGGATGACCATAACGTCGGTTATTATATACAGAACAAAATGGATATCGGCGACAGGCTTCATACGATTATCGGCGCCCGCCTGGACGACCATTCCGAATTCGGGACACATGATACATATAAGGTCTTCGGGAAGTATATATTCGATTCGGATACGAGCATCAGGGGCGGGTGGGCCACGGGGTTCAAGGCGCCGTCGCTTTATCAGCTGTACGACCCCGCCAACGGGAACACGGGGCTGCGGCCGGAGGAGAGCGAGACGTACGAAATAGGCGCGGGGCAGAGTTTGTTCGAAGACCGGCTGCAGATGGAATCGACGTATTTCTATACCGAACTGGACGACCTGATAGACTGGGTGCTCACAAATCCGGCATGGTTCACAGGCCGGTATCAGAACGTAAACCGGGCCAAGATCTGGGGTATAGAAAACATGCTTGTGATAAAGCCCCTTGACCAGATGGAAGTGAATTATACATATACATACCTGAAGACCCGCAATGAACAAACGCGCCAGAGCCTGGACAGGAGGCCCAGGCACAAACACGTGTTGAGCTTCGATATACGGCCGGCCCGGAATACGGATATAAACGTGACGTATTTGTACGTCAGCGACAGAAAAGACAGGAGATGGATCGGCGGGAATCAGACCCAGATCACGCTGAAGCATTACCACAAGATCGACCTCTCCGGCAGGTATATAGTAAACGAAAATTTCGAGATATTCGGCAGGGTGGAGAACCTTTTGGACGAGCACTATCAGGAGGTGGACGGTTACGGAGTGCCGGGTATATCCTTTTACAGCGGGGGAAAAGTTACATTTTAAAAAGGGCCGTTTTATGGTATAATCTTCCCTGCGCGCTGTATGACGGCGCGGATAGACGAGGTGTTATGAAAAAGACCCTTTTAGCCTTTGTTTTACTGATTTCGCTGCAGGCATATTCTTTTGCGCAGGAAGAAGCCGCCGCCCCCGCTTTGCCCTCCCGGATAGTGTCGCTTTCTCCGGCGATAACCGAGATACTTTATGAGCTGGGGCTCGGAAACAAGGTAGTGGGGGTGACCGATTATTGCTTTTATCCCGAAGACGTAAACAATAAATTGAGAGTGGGAGGTTATCTAAACACCAATTATGAGGCTGTCATATTCCTGAATCCGGACCTGGTGATATCGCCGTCCGAATATGACGACGAAGTCAAAAAGCTTTTTGAGGCCGCGGAAACCGGTTATATGACGGTAAGCACTCAGACTCTGGAAGATGTGCTTATGGCGATAAGGGATATCGGCTCAAGATGCGGTGTGCGGGACAAGGCGGAAGAGATAATAAGAAACAAGAGAAGAGATATAGAATCCTTGAGGGAAAGGCCGGGCGGGATGCCCGGTAAGCGCGTAATGGTCGTAGTCGGAAGAGACAAGGGTTCGCTCGAAAACGTGTATATAGCCGGAAAGAAGACTTTTTATAACGACCTGCTGGAAGCCCTTGGCTGCGAAAACGCCTATACGAAAACCGGTATAAGCTATCCGACACTGACCGTCGAGGCCATAATGAGGCTGAACCCGGATGTGATCATAGAGATGGCGCCGAATTGCCCCGAATCGGATAAGCCGAAAATGATCGAAGAATGGAGATCGATCGGGAATATAAACGCTGTCCGGGATAACTCCGTCTATGTCTTAAACGGCGATTATGTATCTATCCCCGGCCCCCGCTTTACCCTTATATTAAGAGATATCGAAAAGATGCTTTGATTCCCCCATGAAAAAATATGCGATAGAAGTAGAGGATTTCTCGTATTCGTACGGTAACGGCAAAGTCTTGAGTTCCGTGGGATTCAATATCGCGGAGGGCGAATACCTCGCGATAGTGGGTCCCAACGGGTCCGGCAAGACTACGTTACTGAAGAATATAATGCGGATACTCCGGGGCGGGACGGGTAAGATAAAAATCAACGGCCGCGATGCCGGAGACTATGGATATAAAGAGCTTGCCAGAGAGATGAGCTATGTCCCGCAATCCGACGGCAGGACATATCCCTTTAACGTACGGGAGTTCATCCTGATGAGTAAATATCCATATCTGAACCCGTTTTCCGCGATAACTCCGGCGGATAAGCGCGAGGCCGACGAAGTCCTTGAGGCCGTCCGCATGAGCCGTTTCAGGGACCGCGAGATGAGTTCCCTGAGCTCCGGAGAGCGCCAGAAGATCATGATATCGGCTTCTTTGATACAGAAGTCGAATATACTCCTTTTGGACGAGCCGACGACTTTCCTGGACCCGAAACATGAAGAGGAGATAAACAGGATATTGAAGAGGCTGAACAGGGAGCGCGGGATAACTGTCTTAAGCGTTACCCACAATCTGAATCTGGCGACGATATTGAGCGATAAGGTCCTGGCCCTCAAGGAAGGCCGCCGCGTATATTTCGGCGACCCGGCCGGTTTTATGGAGAACGGGGTCCTCTTTTCCGTATATGATAAAGAATTTAAGCTTATCTTTCACCCGGATAAGGACATCAAGATAATACTGCCGGAGCTCGTAGGTTGACCGATAGAAAAAAGTCTATTGTGATATGGCTGATGCTTTTGCTCGGCGTAACGGCCCTCGCGATATGCCCGTTTATAGGCATGACGGATATCTCGCCCGGGACGCTGCTGGAGCACCGGTCCGGTTCGCTTGATTTTTCCGTCTATTGGAACCTTCGCCTGCCGAGGGTGCTTTTGGCTTTTATGGTAGGCTCGCTCTTATCCTTGTGCGGTATGGTATTCCAGGCGATATTCAGGAACCCTCTCACCACGCCGTTCACCCTCGGTGTCTCGAGCGGCGCCGCGTTCGGCGCGGTCGCTTTTATCGTATTCGGGGCGGAAATCACGGTCCTGGGTCTGACGAAAAGTTATTTTTCCGCCTTTTTCGGCGCGGCGCTTTCGATAGTCATGGTCTACGCTTTTGCCCGCATGAGAGGCGGTTTTTCCACGCTGACGATGCTTCTCGCCGGCGTGGCGATAAACTTCTTCTTTTCAAGCCTCATCCTCCTTTTTCAATATGTAGCGGATTTCACGAAGATATATCAGACCCAGAGGTGGCTGATGGGCAGCCTCGCGGTATTCGGGTTCGATAAAGTGATGGGGATACTGCCTTTTTTTGTGTTTGGCTCGGCCGCCGTAATGCTGTTTAAGAACGAACTCAACCTGATGCTTCTGGGGGAAGACATAGCTATAAGCAGGGGCCTGGATACCGCCAGATTCAAATTGGTGATGTTCACGGTATGCTCGCTGATGGTGGGCGCTGCGGTGTCTTTGTGCGGGGTGATAGGATTTGTGGGTATAATAGTGCCGCACATATGCCGGCTGCTGGTGGGTTCGGACCATAGGTATCTGGCTAAAGCCAGTTTCCTTTTCGGCGGTTTTTTCCTGGTGGTCTGCGACGCCGTCTCGCGCAAGATCATCCCGCCGTCAGAGCTTCCTATAGGCATCATAACGGCTTTGCTGGGCGGGCCGTTCTTCATCTGGCTGCTCGTCTCCCGCAATCCGAATTCCCGCAATCTGGCGCCCTTTTAGCTATGGCGCCCTTTTAGGGACGTGCCACTTGGGGACGTGCCACTTAGGGACGTGCCACTTAGGGACACTCCACTTTACATCGTATGCAATATTGTTATATATTACAGAGGGGAATGTGAAGAACAAAATCTTGTTCGCCTGGAGCGGGGGGAAGGATAGCGCCCTGGCGCTCTACAAGATAAGGAACGACCCAAAGTACGAAATAGCGGGGCTGCTCACTACTCTGACTGAGGGTTACGACAGAGTGACCATACACGGCGTACGCAGGGATCTGCTTGAGCGGCAGGCGGAATACATAGGCCTGCCTCTCGAAAAGGTCTATATTCCGAAAAAGGCAACGCAGGAAGAATACGGTTCCCGTATGAGACATATCCTATTGAAATATAAGGCGTTAGGAATAATGGGCGTCGTGTTCGGCGACATTTTTCTTGAGGATATAAAGAAATATAGAGAAGAAAATCTCGCCAAGATTGGCATGAAAGCCATATTTCCTCTTTGGAAAAGGGATACTACTGAGCTGGCCAGGGAATTTTTGGGCCTTGGATTTAGATCGATGATCGCTTGTGTCGATACTACGATGCTCGATAAGAGGTTCTGCGGCAGACGGTTCGATGAACGGTTTTTATCCGATTTACCTCCGGAAGTAGACCCGTGCGGCGAGAACGGCGAATTTCATTCGCTGGTATACGACGGCCCGATATTCAAAGAGAAGATCGGCCACAAAACAGGAAGCCTTTGCTTAAGGGAGGACAGATTCTACTATTGTGAATTGACTTTGGGGTAGCGATATGATATATTAGCTGAAAAATCATGAATCTGGCGAACAAATTTTCTTTTGTAAGGCTGTTGTTGACGCCGATATTCGTATTGTCGGTGCTATATTATCGAGCGGATAACCCGGTATCCGCCGTTCTTCCGATAGCCGTTTTTTTAACGGCGGTCATGACCGACGCGATAGACGGATATATCGCGAGGCGCTTTGCCCAGACCACACGGTTCGGCGCGGTACTGGACCCGCTCGCCGACAAATTCCTGATCATAGTCGCCTTCATAACGCTTACCTTTACAAAGACGATCCCGCCGCATTTAAGGATACCGCCGTGGGTGCTCACGATCGTCCTGACCAGGGATATATTCATAATCACAGGTTCTTTAGTCATTTTTGTAATGTTCGAGTATATCGAGTTCAAGCCGAGCGCGCTCGGCAAAGTCACCACTTTTTTTCAGATGATGACGGTCTCGGCGGTGCTCCTGCGGTACGGCCGGTCTGACGTGATATGGAATATTACGGCGTTTTTTACCGTGGCTTCCGGTATCCATTATCTGATAAGGACGAACAGGGTCTTAAACGGAAAAAACAGACATGCCGTGTAGGATAGCCATAATAGGCAGGCCCAATGTGGGCAAATCCACTTTATTCAACAGGATCGTCGGGCGCCGTCATTCGATCACCGAAAAAAAATCCGGCACGACCAGAGACAGAATAAGCGCCGTAGTGGGCAGGGGGGACGCCGCCATAGAGCTGGTGGATACCGGCGGTTTCGGCCCCGGAGGCGCCGATAATATATCGAAACTCGTGAAGAAGCAGATCGAGGTAGCGCTTAAGGAAGCCGATATAGTGCTTTTTGTATGCGATATCACGCAGGGCGTCACAAGCCTCGACCAGGAGATCCTGCCGATATTGAGGAAATCGGGCAGGGATATCATACTTGCCGTCAACAAGGCGGACAATGAAAAGTCCAAAGAAGGTATAAGCGAATTTTATTCGCTCGGCATAAAGGAGCTCTATCCCATATCCGCCATGCACAATACGGGTATGGAGCCGCTCTTATCCGTTTTGACGAAGACGGCCGGGTCGATACGCCGGACCGGGGTCTCCGTCGAGGCCGCGATAAAGGTGGCGATCGTCGGCAGGCCGAACGTGGGGAAGTCGTCATTTGTCAATAAGGTCATAGGCGAAGAGAGGGTGATCGTCCACGAGAAGCCCGGGACCACGAGAGATTCCATAGATATATATCTGAAGAGAGACGGCAAAGATTACATCCTCATCGACACCGCGGGCATGCGGCATAAGAGGAAGATCAAAGAAGCCGCGGACGTGTACGGGCTGCTCAGGGCGAGGGACAGCGTAAGGCGCTGCGACGTATGCCTGGTGATGATAGACGCGTATGACGGCCTCAGGAGAGACGACATGAGGATATTGAGATTGGCCGAGGAATGCGGCAAGGGCGGCGTCCTCCTAGTCAATAAGTGGGACCTGATGCCGGAATTCGATATGGTGAAGTACCAGAACGCACTGGCGAGAAAGATGAATTATGTAAATGAGCTGCCGGTCCTCTTTACATCCTGTAAGACAGGCCTTAACGTCCATGAGGCTTTTTCCGTCGTGGACCTCGTATACAGGGGCCTGACGGCAAGATACCCGGAAGAGGAGGTCGGCCGGATCCTCGGGTTGATCAAAAAAGGCGGAAAAGTGCCGCTGGTCCGTCACGGCAAGTTGATAAATGTCCGGTATATGAAGCAGGAGGATAATACCCCTCCCACGTTCACCCTGTCCGTGAATAAAGGCGCGGTGGTCACCGGCGATTATGAGCGGGGAATAAGGAATATCTTACGGCGCGAACTTGGGCTTACAGGCGTCCCTATAAGGTTAAATATCAGGCATATCAGGCAAGATCGGACTAAATAAACGGAGAAACACAGGATCTTTATGGCTATATTATATCTTCTATTAGGCGCGGCGGCGGCATACCTGATCGGGTCATTCCCGACGAGTTTCATCATGGGCAAGTTTAAAGGCATCGATGTGCGCAAAGAGGGCAGCGGCAACGTAGGCGCGACAAATGTGCTTCGGACCGTCGGTAAACTACCCGCTCTCATAACACTTGTCATCGATATCCTGAAAGGTGCCGTCGCCGTCACGTGCGTAGCGGCATTTTTTTATAAAGAAACTTCATCGGCCGGTTATGAGCTATACCGGGCCCTGCTCGGCCTGGCCGTGGTAGCGGGACATAACTGGACTATATTTTTGAGGTTTAAAGGTGGTAAAGGTGTGGCGACAAGCTGCGGCGTCCTAGGAGTCCTCATGCCGAAGGTGATGATGATAGCCATCCTGATATTTTTAATTACAGTGGCCGTGACAAAATACGTCTCCTTGGCTTCATTGCATCTGGCAGTTACGGCGCCGATTATAGCAGCGCTTAGCGGTGAGCCTTTGGAATATACACTTCTTGCTGTAACTATTTGTCTTATAATAAGTTACAGACATAAAGATAATATAAAAAGACTCCTGGCCGGTACAGAAAAAAGGATTGGAAAGCCAAAAGTTAGCATTTAAAAAAGTAAGATATTGTCTATTGACGGTGTATGCGGCTTGTGGTATACTTATACGGTATATTAGAGAGTTAATTTTTTTTACTTGATAATTTAACATATTTAAAAAGTGTTGATAAATGGGGGCCGCTTTAATAGGCGGTGAAAAATATGAGAGAGATCGTATATAAGAATCTCACGGGAAAGGACAAAAACAGGCAGGATCTTTCTGTGAGGGAACTTGTCTCTAAAGACGGTGTTTTAGCCCGCATCGAACGCAGATGCTCATATTTTGTGAGAAATAAGGTCTATATCGAAGACCCCAACGATCTCGATAGCCTGAGATTTCTGAAAAAAACCAACGGCGCGTGGAAGAGAAAACACTTTCATGTGCTGAGAAGGCACAATACATTCACAGGCGAGGATACGCTTATTTGCAAGGTAGCAAGCACTTTTTACGCTATTGTGGGGCATTATGTATTTTGTATAGCTTTTGTCAACCAGTTCAAGATGGAATTGGCGGTAGTCGCCGTTAGCAGGGAAACGGTTTAGATATAACGGCTTCATGATAACCCCCTGTGCACCTCCATAAGAAGTCCCCGGAGAAATCCGGGGACTTCTTATTTTACCTCTTGACTAAACCCCCCTTACATGGTAAATTTATTACAACAAATTAGCATATAATAGTATATTATTATGGAAAAGATCGCGGTAATTGGTGACGGGGGCTGGGGGACGGCTTTATGCATAGAGGTCTTTAAAAAAGGCTATAAGGCGTGTCTTTATGGCGTTTTTGAAGATTATATACGCGTTTTATCTCAAAGCCGCGAGAACACCAAATTCCTTAAAGGCGTGACGATCCCGCGCGATATCGAGATAACTTCTTCGTTAAATAAGGCCTTGGACGGGGCGGGCGCCGCCATCCTTGCAGTGCCGTCAAAATACCTAAGAGGCGTTTTACTTAAGTTAAGCGGTTTGATAGCCCGGGATACAATTTTGGTGTCGGGAGCCAAAGGCATCGAAAGCGATACATTGATGCGGATGTCGGAGGTGATCGAGGATGTACTGGGAAAGGAAAGAAAGATAGCCGCGATCTCGGGGCCGAGCATAGCTGTGGAAGTCGCCGGAGGGATGCCCACCGTCATCGTGGCGTCATCCCTCGATCCGAAGATCGCAAAGAGGGTCCAGGATATACTGACGGGCGAGAGGTTAAGGGTGTATACAAGCGGCGATCTGATAGGAGTGGAATTGGGAGGCGCGCTGAAGAATATAATCGCTATCGCCGCGGGGATATCGGACTCGCTCGGATTCGGCGCCAACACGAAGTCCGCCATCCTCACCCGCGGTCTCGCCGAGATCACCAGGCTCGGAGTCGCCATGGGGGCGAAGCCCGTGACATTCGCCGGCGTCAGCGGTATCGGCGATCTCATCACCACCTGCATCAGTCCCTACAGCCGCAACAGATGGTTCGGGGAGATGCTGGGAAAGGGGAGGAAGGCCGGAGAGATAGAGAAAGAGACGGAGATGGTGGTGGAAGGCGTAACGACGGTCAAGTCGGCTTACCGGCTTTCGCAGAAGTTCGGCGTTGATATGCCGATAACGCGCGAGATATACAGTGTCATATATGATGACAAATCCCCGAGGGACGTAGTGAAGGATCTGATGCTTCGTTCCCCAAAACCCGAACATTCTTAAATCCGGGGGGTGGCGCAGTTTGGTTTAGCGCGCTTGCTTGGGGTGCAAGAGGTCGCCAGTTCGAATCTGGTCCCCCCGACCAGTTTATACATAGCAGTCGGGATGCTGATTCGCAGCCGGTTCTTGAGCAGCGAGCTTTAGCGAGCTGCGAAATCCCGCCACACCGGCTTATCGCACGGAGTATGGCGGGAGAATCTGGTCCCCCCGACCAGTTTATACATAGTCATATTTGAAATATAAATCAAGGAAGGATCGGTATGAAGAAAGTCAATATCGGACTTATAGGTTTCGGCACCATAGGCGCCGGCGTGGTGAAGACTCTCCTCACTAAGGGCTCGTTTATCGGGAAAAAGCGCGGCATCAAGCTTGAGGTCGTCCGTATAGCCGATAAAGATCTTAAGACCAGACGGCCCGTCAAGGTCTCCGCGAAAAAACTTACTAAAGACGCCTATAAGGTCCTGAACGACCCGAATATCGATATCGTGATTGAGCTCATAGGAGGTATACATCCTGCCAGGGAGTTTGTGATCGAAGCGCTTGAGAACGGAAAACACGTAGTCACCGCCAATAAAGCCCTTCTTTCGGACAGCGGAAGGGAGATCTTCGCGATAGCGCGGAGAAAAGGCCTTACCGTAAGGTTTGAGGCGAGCGTAGGCGGCGGGATCCCGGTGATCAAAGCTCTCAGCCGGGACTTTGCGGCAAACAGGATACAGGCGATCTACGGGATCATAAACGGCACCTCGAATTACATCCTGACAAAGATGGAGGAAGACGGCGAATCGTTTAAGAGCGCTCTCAGGAAGGCCCAGACTCTGGGGATAGCGGAGAGCAATCCCACCCTCGACATAAACGGCATGGATTCGGCGCACAAGATCACTATTTTATCGCTGCTGGGGTTCGGTAAATATGTGGATATGCGCGATATATACGTGGAGGGCATACAGAGCGTTGAGCTGCAGGATATCCGGTACGCAAAAGAGCTGGGATATTCCATAAAGCTGCTTGCCATCGCGAAGAGCGAGGGCGGGAAGCTTGACGTAAGGGTTCATCCAACGCTGCTTGCCTCAAGGCATCTTCTGGCCGGCGTGAGAGGCGCGCAAAACGCGATATACATACGGGGCGACATGATAGGAGAAAGCCTCCTTTACGGCGAGGGCGCCGGCGAAAAGGCCACCTCCAGCGCCGTTATCTCCGACGTGCTCGACATAGCGGAATCGGTCGCAAGCGGCAAGGATATGCGGATGCCGGAGATGAATTTTGATTCGGGCATAAAAGGCATAAAAGAGATAGGAAAGGTGAGAAGCCGGTATTATATAAGGTTTATGGCTATGGACAAGCCCGGGGTATTGGCCGCCATATCGGGCATTCTCGGCGGATATAAGATAAGCATAGCCAGCGTCACTCAGAAGGATAGGAATAGGGAGCACGCCGTTCCGATAGTGATGCTGACTCATGAAGCTGTGGAGAGGGACCTGAGAAGCGCGCTCGGACGGATATCCAGACTCAATTCTATACGCGGTAAGCCTGTCGCCATCAGGATGGAGATGAGATGATGTATAAAGGGGTCATAGAAAGATACAGGAAATATATGCCCGTCGGCGAGGGTACGCCCGTCATAACGCTTAATGAAGGAGATACTCCGCTGGTGCGCGTGCCGTCTCTCGAGGAGCTCGCCGGAGGCGGTATAGAGGTCTATGTAAAATATGAGGGCCTTAATCCCACCGGCTCGTTCAAGGACAGGGGGATGACCATGGCGGTGAGCAAGGCCGTGGAAGGAGGCTCTAAAGCGGTGATGTGCGCTTCCACCGGCAACACCTCTGCCTCAGCGGCCGCCTATGCAGCGCGGGCGAAAATAAAGTGTATCGTCTTGATACCGGAAGGTTCTATCGCTTTAGGCAAGTTGGCGCAGGCCCTTATACACGGGGCTCAGGTGATCGCAATAAAGGGCAACTTTGACGATGCCCTGGAGCTTGTCAGGGAGATCACGGATAAATATCCGATAACGCTCGTCAATTCCCTGAACCCCTTCAGAATAGAAGGGCAGAAGACCGGAGCGTTCGAGATATGCGACGCGTTCGGCGGCAGGGCCCCGGATTACCATGTGATCCCCGTCGGAAACGCGGGCAATATCACCGCTTATTGGAAGGGTTATAAGGAATATAAGGAAGAGGGCGTGATAAACGGCCTGCCGAAGATGGTCGGTTTTCAGGCGGAGGGCGCGGCGCCCATCGTGAAGGGGCACATCGTGAAAAAGCCGCAGACTATCGCCACCGCCATAAAGATAGGCAACCCTGCCAGCTGGAAGCAGGCGGTCGCCGCCAGGGACGAATCGGGCGGCGCCATAGACATGGTATCGGACGACGAGATATTGAGCGCCTACAAGATCCTGGCCCGGAAGGAAGGCGTTTTCGTGGAACCGGCATCGGCGGCTTCGGTAGCCGGGTTGCTCAAATATTCTAAAAAAGGATATTTTAAGAAAGGCTCGAGGGCCGTATGCATAGTGACCGGCCACGGCCTGAAAGACCCTGACAGGGCGATCGCGAGCGTTGAAAAGCCGGCGGTGCTGGAAAACGACCTCGGCGCGGTCTTAAAAGAAATCGGATATTAACAAAGTAATTCGACAAGGGTGAAGACATGAAATATATTGTAATGGTCCCGGACGGAATGGCTGATTATCCTATCGAGGCACTCGAGGACAGGACGCCGCTTGAGTGCGCTAAGATCCCCAATATGACGTTCATGGCAAAAAAAGGCAGGGTCGGCAACGCCTGTATGATACCCAAGGGCATGACGCCGGCCAGCGATGTCGCGAATCTCGCCATTTTAGGTTATGACCCGGTAAAGTATTATTCGGGCAGGGGGCCGCTGGAAGCGGCAAATATGGGCGTCAAGCTCGGCGATGACGACGTGGCTTTCAGATGCAATCTTATAACAGAAGATAAGGGCGTCCTGACCGATTACAGCGCCGGCCATATCACCACCAAAGAGGCCCGCGTCCTTTTAAAGGCGCTCGATAAGAAGCTGGGCACCGCCGACGTGAAATTCTACCCGGGCATAAGCTACCGCCATCTTATGGTCGTGAAGAACGGCAGGCATTTTAAGATCGGCGGTAAATATGCGGATCTCAGCAAGATCTCTTATATGCCGCCTCATGATATCGTGGGGCAGAAAGCGGATAAGAACCTGCCCAAGGGGAAGGGGTCCGAGTTTCTTGTAAAGCTGATGAACGATTCATGGGCGGTCCTCCAGAAACAGGATGTCAACAAGGTGAGGCTGGACCTTAAAGAGAACCCGGCGAACATGATATGGCTCTGGGGCCAGGGCACTAAGCCGCAGCTCCCGCTTTTCGAGGATAAATACGGCGTGGACGGGTCCATAATCTCGGCGGTAAACCTCGTTAACGGCATCGGGAAGCTGATCGGGCTTGAGGTGGTAGAGGTGCCGGGCGCCACTGGATACTACGACACCAACTATCAGGGCAAGGCCGACTATGCAGTCGAGGCATTGAAGCGGGGCGATTTTGTCTTTATTCACGTCGAGGCAACCGATGAAGCCGGCCACAACGGGGATATCAGGGCCAAGATCTCCGCGATCGAGAACTATGATAAGCATATAGTGGGGACCATGCTGAAGCATTTTGAAGGAAGGGACGACGTGAAGATGATGCTTCTTCCCGACCACGCCACTCCGATATCAGTGGGTACCCATACCTCGGACTTTATTCCGTTTGTCATGTACGGGGCGGGAGTAGAGCCAGACAGCATAATGGTGTACAGCGAGAAGTCGGGAAAGTCTTCGCGGTTGTCATTCCCCAGCGGCTGGCAGCTGATGGATTCCTTTATGAAGGGATAGGGATGAATTCGCTTTTTGTCGCGGCTATAGCGATAGTCTTATTCGCCTCCGGATATATATTTTATAGCAGGAAATTCCTGACGCTCTTCGGCGTATCCGAAAAAACGGTGACGCCGGCCCATAGGAAGTACGACGGCGTCGATTATGTACCCGCGAAAAACTGGCTGGTGCTTTTCGGCCATCACTTCTCAAGCATTTCCGGCGCCGCGCCGGTTATAGGCCCGGTGCTGGCTTTATCTATATGGGGGTGGGGGCCTACGATCCTGTGGATAATTATAGGGTCGATTTTTATCGGCGGCGTCCATGACTTCGGTTCTTTGGTATTATCGGTGAAGAAAGACGGGAATTCCATCGCGGATATAACAGCGGGCGTTATTTCGCGCCGGGCGAAGCTGTTTTTCGCCTCATTCGTGTGGCTCACGCTTATTTTGGTGATAGCGGTCTTTGTCTATTTATGCGCGAAAACGCTCGCCTTTGAGCCGAAGATAGTCATACCGTCGATAGGGTTGATAGCGGTCGCCGTCCTCGTGGGGCACTTGCTCTATAATGTGAAGGCGAATCAAACGCTGGTGACATTATTGGGTGTGGGCGCGATTGTTTTTCTGGTGGCGGCGGGGAACAGGTTTCCCGTCAAGGTTGTGTCGCAGGAGCCGCAGCTTTTTTGGGGATGTATCTTATTGATCTACTGTTTCATCGCTTCCATTACGCCCGTGCAGATACTGCTTCAGCCGCGCGATTATCTTTCGGCTTATCTCCTTTTTTTCGGCGTATTGTTCGGCTATCTCGGCATCTTTATATCGCGTCCCGCGATATCCATGCCCTTCGCGACAGGTTTACATTTG
>CAZYBX010000011.1:17195-17474 GCA_964645565.1 uncultured Planctomycetia bacterium
CGTGATATTCGGATATCTGGGCATTTTTATTTCCCGGCCCGATATATCACTGCCGTTTTTCAACGGCCTGCATACGGCGGATAACGCGATGTGGCCCATGTTGTTCGTGACTGTGGCCTGCGGCGCGATATCAGGCTTTCATTCGCTTATAGCGAGCGGGACCACTTCCAAACAGATATCAAGCGAGACGCAAGCGCGCAGGATTGGTTACGGGGCCATGCTCGCTGAGGCGGTAGTCGCCGTGATGGCGGTGCTCGTAGTGGCGGCGGGCCGTAAGAG
>CAZYBX010000012.1:0-17165 GCA_964645565.1 uncultured Planctomycetia bacterium
CGAACCCGCGTCCTCCGACTACCTTGTTAATAACTGGTCGGGGCGGGCGGATTCGAACCGCCGACCTCTTGGTCCCGAACCAAGCGCTCTAAACCAAGCTGAGCCACGCCCCGACAAGGAATACTTTGATAAACCAAGTTCAATGAGCACGTAACTTACGGAGCGAGCGCAACGAGCGAACGTAAGTTACTGTGCGAATTAATCCCCCGAAGCCAAACACGTCAAGTATTTGGCGTAGGGGGACTGAGCCACGCCCCGCTATTGATATAATAATACCGCTAATTATATGAATTACATTAGTTTAGCACTAGGCCAAAGCCGAGTCAACAGAAAAAAAAGACCTCTGGTTTTCAGAGGTCTTTTTGCGATAACATCCGTTATGCTGCTGTCCTATCCGGCCGTCCGGGCGTCAGTCCTCGAATGAATACGGCTCGTCAGGGCTGAACAAAAACTCCGGCTCCACTATCGGCTCGTAATCGGTGGGAAACGGCAGCACAAAAGTAGCGCCTTCATAAACGCCTACGACGGCCCTCATCGCGAATTTATATATGCCGTCAAAGATGCCGTAAGTGACCGCGGCCGCCGGGCCGTTGTCGTATAATTCCCGCTGGATCGACTTGGGTATCTCAAAGGGGCTCGTGAAAATGTTTGCGACTCCGCGGCCGAGTTTTCTTATGGGCGTCTGCGCGAAGCACTGCGTAGATAGCGCGATAACAGCCAATAAAATCAACATTACAAATGCGAAACGCATAATCCTGTCCATTCTACCTCCTTATTCTCTAAAAATATGGCCATAAAATTATATCATATAAAGCGGGAATCGTCAAGGTGCGGGGGCTGACTTGACGCTGCGGCGAACGGCCCATCAGGCAAAACCATGTTCCTTGAGAAAATCCATATCGACCTTGCTTTTCTCGGCGGGCGTCCGGCCGTCCTTTACGGCATATTTTCCCAGGAGGTCAAACTCGATATTCACCGGATCGCCTTCTTTCTTTGAACCTAGCGTGGTTTCTTTCATTGTCAGAGGTATAAGATAGACCCTGAGCCTGTTTTTATGTATCTCTCCCACGGTAAGACTGACTCCGTCCAGCGCTATGGAGCCCTTTTCCGCCAGATACGGCGCTTTGTCTTCGGGAAATTCTATATCGAGGGCGTATTCGCTCCGCTTTCCGGCGACCGCGCTGACCCTCCCCACGCAATCCACGTGGCCGGTGACGAAATGGCCGGATATCCTGTCGCCTGCCCTAAGCGCCCTTTCCAGATTGACGGCCTTGCCGGGGGACGCCTCCGAAAGGCTTGTCCTGCGTAAAGTCTCGTCCATGACGTCGAAGGCCAACTCTTTGCCCCTTACGCTCACAACGGTGAGACATGACCCGTCTACCGATATGCTGTCTCCGATCCGCGCATCCTTCGAGGCCACTTCCGACCTAACGGTCAGCCTGCAGCCGTTTCCGGCTTTAGAGATGCCCTTGAGCGCCGCCTTCTCTTCTATTATCCCCGAAAACACGATACACCTCCGGTGATAAGTATGTCAGGCCCTATCCGCTTCACGCCGATATCTTTTAGCCGGACCGACGCGCTGATATCGCCGCCCTCCCCCTCGCATGAGGTGGGCGCGGACCTGCCTCCGATTATGCGCGGCGAGACAAAGAACAGGGCCTCGTCGACCAATCCTTCCTTAAGCAAAGAAGCGGAGAGCTCGCCTCCGCCCTCGCAAAGTACCGAAATGATGCCCAGCCCGGCTAAATATTTCATCAGCTCTCTCAGGCGGACTCGTCCGTTTTTTTCCGGAAGCAGGGCCACTATCGCGCCTCTTCGCTCCAGGAGCTCCTTCTTTCTCCGCGAGGCCCCTTTCCCTCCGGCTATCAGCACCTTTCCGCCGCTATCGGCGCGGCCTTCAAATATCCTGCTCTTTAAAGGCGTCCTCAGATCCGTGTCCACTATCACTCTCAGCGGCTGCCTATTATTTTTCGCCGTCCTGTCCGTAAGCAACGGGTCGTCCTTGACGAGCGTGTTAATGCCCACCATCACCGCGTCGTGCCGCGCCCGCAGCCTGTGCGCGAACTTCCGAGATACTTCCGAGGATATCCACCTGGAACGGCCCTTAGCGTCGGCTATTTTTCCGTCGACGCTCTGCGCCATCTTCAGCGTGACGAACGGCAGGCCGCTCTGCATGAATTTGATAAAAGGCCTGTTCAATCGCGAAGACTCTCTCTCTAAAACGCCGCACTCCGTCTCTATGCCCGCCTTCCTCAGTATCCTGATGCCGCGGCCGTTGTTCACGGGATTGGGGTCCTTCATCGCGAAGACCGCTCTTTTGACGCCGCTTTCTATGATCGCGTCCACGCACGGGGGCGTCTTGCCGAAATGCGCGCAGGCCTCAAGCGTGCCGTACAGAGTCGCGCCCCTGGCAGACCTTCCCGCCTTTTCGATAGCCAGCGCCTCCGCGTGCATCCCGCCTGCCTTCCTGTGATATGCCGAAGAGACCACTCTCCCGTCTCTGACGAGCACGGCCCCGACAGCCGGGTTGGGGCTCGTGCTTCCCACGCCCTTCCTCGCCAGGGCGATAGCCATCCTCATAAATCTTTCGTCCATATCTCTCTTATTCATATTACTTAGTCTTATCTCCGGCGCCGGACATCGCCTCTCTTATCCTGACCGCCTCTTTCTTGAGGTTCTCCACTATATTATAAGGCACCTTCACCCTGCCCAGCAAAATATTGCCTTTGGCCATTCCGTGGCAATCCGAGCCGCCGGTGACCAGCAGGTTGTTTTCATATGCCAGGTCTTCGTAATGCAGAGTTATGTTATTAGGATGCTCTGAGTGATAGACCTCTATGCCCCTAAGCCCTTTTTTTACCAGCTCCTGGATCAATTCGTCTTTTCCCAGGATATGCGGATGCGCGAGGATCGGCACGCCGCCTATTTTAAGGATCATATCTATGGACTCCTGCGGGGTCAGCTTATATTTCTTGACGTAGCAGGGCCCGTCATTGCCTATGTATTTATGGAAGACCTCGACGATCGACGAGGTATAACCTTCGTTGTAGATGACCTGGGCCATATGAAGCCTGCCTACGGAACCGCGGCCGCTCAACTCCAGGACTTTCTTAGGATCGATTACCACGCCCCTCTCTTTAAGTTTTTCAGCCATCTCATATATCCTGTCCACCCTCTTCTGCCGTATCTCGGCGAGCTTCGCCGTGAACCATTCAGCCTTGTAGTCGATTAAATAACCGAGTATATGGACTTCGTAATCGCCCTCCTCGGCCGACAGCTCCACGCCGGGTATGATCTCTATCCCGAATTTTTTGGCGAATTCCACCGCCGGCTGGACGCCGTCCACGCAATCGTGGTCGGTTATAGCCACGGCCGCGAAGCCCTTCTGGTAGGCGATGTCCACCACCTCCTGAGGGCTCAGGGTGGAATCGGAATGGTATGTGTGAACGTGCAGGTCCGCGTATCTTTTCATTACACCCCTTTCGCTTTTTCGGATTTTACCTTGCTGATCTTGTCCAATATCCCGTTTACGAACTTACCGGAGTCCTCGTCGCCGTATTTCTTGGCGATGTCCACCGCCTCATTGATGGAGACCTTGGGCGGGATGTCGTCGACAAAAAGTATCTCGTACGCCGCCATCCTCAGGATGTTCCTGTCGATGACCGCCATCCTGCCGATCTGCCAGTTCGTGGCGTATTTGCTTATGGTCTCGTCGATCTCGTTCGCGTTTTTCTCCACGCCCCCGACCAGCTCTCCGGTAAACTGCTTTACCGACTCCTCGGGTTCCGGCTCCCTCTCCCAATACTTGGAAAGGGCGCTGCTGCCCGAGTCTTTCGTCATCTCCATCTGGTAGAGCACCTTAAGCGCGCACTCCCGCGCCTTTGTCCGCTTTCTCATGTCCCACTTCCTTTATTGCCGTCATTGCGAGCCCCGAAGGGGCGAAGCAATCTCAGCCTGTGATCCTAGACGGCTTCCAACAGGTTCACCATCTCTATGGCGCTTATCGCCGCGTCCCGGCCCTTGTTGCCCTGCTTGGTCCCGGCGCGCTCTATCGCCTGCTCGAGATTGTCGGCCGTGATCACACCGAATATGCACGGCACGCCCGTATCCATCCCGACCTTTGCCACGCCCTTCGCCGCCTCATTGGCGATAAAATCGAAATGCGGGGTGGCGCCTCTTATCACCGCGCCCAGCGCGATGACAGCGTCGTATTTCTTGGACCTGGCAGCCTTCTGCGCCGCTATAGGTATTTCGAACGAACCCGGCACCCACAGGACGTCAATCGCGTTATCCTGCGCGCCGTGCTGCGTCAGCGTATCGACCGCGCCGTCCACCAGCTTCGCGCTCACGAACTCATTGAAACGCGAGACTATTATAGCAAACTTCCTCCCTTTTGCCATCAAATTCGCCTTCACCACTCTCGCCATATCTTCCTCCTTTTTTCGCCCGCCGGGTCACACCTCCAGATAGTGCCCCAGCTTCTGCTTCTTCGCCTTCAGGTATTTCTTGTTGGTTTCATTCGGCTTCGTCTGAAGAGGGATGCGCTCCACCACCTTAAGGCCGTATCCCTCCAGCCCCACTATCTTTCTCGGATTATTCGTGATCAATCTTATGTTTCGCAGGCCCAGGTCGGCGAGGATCTGCGCGCCGATGCCGTAATCCCGCAGGTCGGCGTCGAATCCCAGCGCCTTGTTCGCCTCTACGGTATCGAGCCCTTGGTCCTGAAGCGCGTACGCGCGAAGTTTGTTTGCCAGCCCGATACCGCGGCCCTCCTGCCTCATGTACAGGAAAACGCCCTTCCCCTCCTTCGCGATAAGCGCCAGGGCCTTCTTCAATTGAGTACCGCAATCGCACCTCTGCGAGCCGAAGACATCGCCCGTCAGGCACTCTGAGTGGACCCGCACAAGTGTGGCGTCTCCGTCGATATTCCCCTTCATGAGCGCCAGGTGATGATATCTGTCGATCGACGATTCGTAAACGCGGAGTTTGAATTCCCCCGCATCCGTAGGTATGCGCGTCTCGGTCACGCATGTGACAAGTTTTTCGAGCCTGCTCCTGTGCTCTATTATCTGCGCGATCTTGCATATCTTGAGTCCGTGCCGGCGGGCAAAACTCTCGAGCTCGGCGCCGCGCGCCATGGTCCCGTCTTCGTTCAGTATCTCGCAGATGACACCGACAGGATCAAGCCCGGCGAGCTTCAGGAGATCGATACACGCCTCCGTGTGGCCCGCCCTCACCAGCGCGCCGCCTTCCTGCGCGCGCAGCGGAAAGACGTGCCCCGGCCTCGTGAAATCGGAAGGCTTCGCCTTTTTCGACGCGAGCAGCCTTATGGTATGAGCC
This sequence comes from uncultured Planctomycetia bacterium, assembly GCA_964645565.1. Taxonomy (GTDB): domain Bacteria; phylum Omnitrophota; class Gorgyraeia; order JAHIPI01; family JAHIPI01; genus BS750m-G14. Next base: position 5,341 of record CAZYBX010000012.1, read on the forward strand.
CTGTCCTCCGCGGATATGCCGGTGGTGATGCCGCGCGCGGCGTCCGCGGAGACGGCCCACGCCGTCTTAAACGGATCCGACTGAGTGCCGATCATCGAGTGCAGCCCGAGACTGTCGAGCCTCCCGGCCTCCATCGGAACGCACACGAGCCCGCGTCCGTACTTGACCATAAAATTTATGTCCTCAGGCCGCACTTTAGAGGCCGCTATCACAAGGTCGCCCTCGTTCTCCCTCTTCTCGTCGTCCATGACTACGACGGTCCGGCCGGCCTTCAGGTCATCCGCTATCTCCAGTATCGAATCGAGTTTCATCTGTCTCTCCTCTAAAATAAAAAATCCCCCGAAAACAACCTTCGGGGGACCGCAAAAGTCCAAGACATCTCTTTCGACCTTCTCCCATCTAGACTATACTATCGGCTCCGGATTTTCGCCGGATCAACCCCGTTTTAGGGGCTCGTAGGCTTTATCCCGGTCTCATCGGGACTCACTACCGGTCGAGGAATTTACCGCTTCAAGCGGCATCACCTCACCCCGAAGATCGTCGTATATTATATTAAAAGTGCCTCTATTTGTCAAGCCCAATTTGGCGCTTGGGGACACCCACCTCCGGTGAGTGTCCCCCCAGCTCCCCAAGCCTCTCGCGGGCGATCTCGCAGAGCGCCTTTTCTTCCGGATACTCCTTTATGATAGACCTGTAGATCTCCCGGGCCGGCGCGGCGTCGCCTTCCATCTCATACAGTTCCGCCACCCGCAGCCGTAGCATACACTTCTCATAGCCGGTATTGAAAGAGTCCATCGAATGCGCATAAAAACGCATGGCGCTTTCACGCGAGCTTTTTTCCTCAAGCAGTCTCCCCAGATTCAGATAGGCGTCGAAAAAGCGCGGGTCTTTCGCTATCGCGCTTCTCAGCATCGCTTCCGCGCCTTCACGATCCCCTTTTCCGATCTTAATCACCGCCATCGTGTTCAGGAGGTCCGCGTCATCTCCGTGGATCTCGAGGCCCTTCCGCGCGACTTCTTCGGCATCGGCGATCCTCCCCTCGCGGAAATAGAATTTGCTGAGGTTTATATAATTGTATATGTAGTTCCCGTCGAGAGTCATGGCCTCCCTGAACTCCGCCTCCGCCTTTCCGGCTTCATCGTTCATCAAATATTCCACCGCCAGGCTGTTGCGCAGGCGCGCGTTCCAGGGCTGGGACTTCACGTCGTTTTCGAATAAAGTATAGCTGTCCCTCCACTGGAGGTTTCTATTTGCCGTTAAGACCGCCAGCGGCACCAAAAGCAGAATGACCGCGGAAAAGAAGATGCGGCTCACCTTCCCGGCCAGCCTGAACAATAGGGCGGAAAAAAGAAAGAATACGCCGATCGAAGGTAAGTAAAGAAAGCGCTCGGCCACAAATATATTGATCGGTATTATATTCAAAAACGGCGCAAGCGTGATAATAAACCACGCTGAGAAAAAAGCGGCGCCCTTCTCCCTCCTTAAGCCGGCAATAAATATCGCGAGGAGCGCGGCCAGCGCAAATACGCCGCATAGAAAGCCTATATCCGCAACCGAGTTTGCGAGGAAAGCCTGCCTGTCGACGCACAGATCGAACGGCCAGAAAAGCAGCCGTATATACTCGGCGACTATTTTGGGCATATTGAGCAAGGCATTAAATATCGAGCCTCCCCAATAAGGCCTTTGGGACAATTTGTTAAGCATGGAATAGCGCAATAACAAATATCCCGCTGATATCAAAAAATACGGGAGCCAGCGCCTTATCCTGGCGCCAAGGCCTTCCCTGCGAAGGATAGCGTCGTATGCGACGACTACCAGCGGCAGCGTCACCGCCGCCTCCTTTGACAGCAGCGCCAGGCAGAAAAGCAGTATGGAAAAGACATAATGGAGATTCGTATAGTCGAAAATGAGGCGGAATTTTCCGAACTCCTGTATATATCTCGAGACACCATCTTTCCTGGCGCTGAACTTTATATAGGAAATGAGCGAGGCCAGATAAAAGAAGGCGAATAACACGTTCGACCTGCCCGAGATCCAGCTCACGGCCTCCGTCTGGACCGGGTGCGCGGTAAAAAGGAGCGCGGCAAAGCAAGCCGCCTCATCCCGCGCGAATCTCCTCAAAAGCAAAAAAACGAGCACCCCGTTTAGAACGTGAAATATGGTGTTGACGAGATGGTAGCCGAATGTGTTCATTCCCCAGACCGCGTAATCGAGCGCGTAAGAAAGGGTCACCAGCGGCCTGTAGTTCTCTACTGCGAGCTTGCCCCTGGCAAGCGTGGAGGGATCGGTGAAAAACGAAGGCGCGTTGCGAAGGCTGCGGATGGAGGTGTTTCCGACCACAAAATAGGTGTCGTCCCACACGAATTTTCCGCCCAGGGAATAACTGTAGCAGATCACGCCCAAGGCGACTATTATAAAGATACTTAATCTATTCTTCATAAGGTATTTTCCTTAATTATACACCGCGTATACGGTTTTGACAAGTCCGCGGGGCCATATTTCGCCCGGAATGTGCGCTTGACATTAAAGAGGCGTTAGAGTATAGTATATATTCGCTATGACGCAGCCGAAACAGCAAAAAGAGCTGGAAGACATATTAGCGGCCTTTGAAAAAGTAAAGGATCAGCTGCGCCTGCCTTATGAGGTCTCGAACGCCTTGAGGAGGACTGTGAGGGACCTTGAGCGGGCGAGGGCCGGCCTGTGGCTTCTCTATGAGATATCCAACGCTATGAGGACGACGCTCGAGCTGGATGAGGTACTATACATCATCCTGACGGCGGTCACCTCGCACGAGGGACTGGGATTCAACAGGGCGATGCTCTTCCTGGTCAACGAGAAGGAAAAAACCCTGGAAGGCAAGATGGGGATCGGCCCTCAGAGCATCGAAGAGGCTACGCACATCTGGAGAAGCATCGAAGAAAAGAGGATGGCGCTCGAAGACCTGATCAACGCGTATGCCGTATTCAAGCGCGACCCCAACTCCAAACTCCACAACCTGGTAAAAAGCATCAGGATACCCCTCGAGGAAAGCCACGGCGTTCTGGCGCTCACGGCGCTCGAGGGCATGCCGTTCGAGGTCCTGAACGACGAGGCCTACAATCAGGTGGACGATAAATACGTAAAGACCCTCGGGGCAAAATACTTCGTCACCGTGCCCTTAAAGGCAAAAGATAAAGTGATCGGCATCATAATGGTGGACAACATCTTCACGCAGAAACCGATAACAAAAGCCGAGATAAGCCTTCTGAGCCTGTTCGCGAACCACGCCGGCCTCGCCATAGAAAACTCGCGGCTATATGAAAAGACGGTCTATCTTTCCAATACGGACTGGCTCACTAAGCTCTGGAACCACGGCCACTTTCAAATGGTCCTGTCCCGCGAGATCACAAAGGCGCGCGAATCCGGCGGCAACGTAAGCCTGATGATGATAGACATCGACGACTTTAAGAAATACAACGACCATTACGGCCATGTCGCCGGAGACCAGATCATAAAGACCATCGCCCATCTGATGGTGGAGGCCTCGCGGAGAAAGGACTACGTGTGCAGATACGGCGGAGAGGAGTTCGCCATCATACTTCCGCAGGCCAATAAGGACGATGCCAGGAATATCGCCCAGCGCCTGAGGGACAAAGTACAAGCTTATGGATTCCCCAATCAGGAGACCCAGCCGAAAAATCGCTTCACTCTGAGCTGCGGGGTGGCCACATACCCGCAGGACGCCTACGACAAAGACACTCTCATCCGCAATGCCGACGAGGCCCTCATGGAGGCCAAGCGCTCCGGCAAAGACCAGATCGTCATATTTAAATAGGGACAGACACTATTTCAGGACTTGTTCTTTTTCGGTGGGTTCCGAAACGGCCTTATTCTGATCGTGGAACTTGACGGAGACTATCTTCGATATGCCGGACTTCTCCATAGTGATGCCGTACATCACGTCCGCCAGAGTTATAGTCCTCTTATTGTGGGTGATCACGATAAACTGAGATTTTTTCGTGAACTCTACGAGGGCCTTGCTGAACCTTTCTATATTGGATTCGTCAAGAGGCGCGTCCACCTCGTCCAGCAGGCAGAACGGACTCGGCTTGATCTTGAAAATGGCGAATATCAGCGCTATCGCGGTAAGCGCCTTCTCGCCGCCGGAAAGCAGCGTTATGTTCTGTAATTTCTTCCCCGGAGGCCTCGCCACGATCTCTATACCGGATTCGAGCACGTCGCGCTCGTCCAATAGAAAGACCTCGGCCTGGCCTCCGCCGAAAAGATAGCGGAAGTAATTCTTGAACTCCACCTGGATCTTCTCGAATGTCTCTATGAAGAGCTTCCGGGTCGTCACATTTATCTTGGTTATGGCCTTCTGCAGGTCTTCCTTCGCCTTGTTCAGATCGTCCCTCTGGCTGCTGAGGAAATTGAACCTCTCTTCAAGTTCCTTATGCTCCTCGATGGCTACAAGATTCACCGTCCCCATACTTTCAAGCTTTCTATTCAGCTCCTCTATCTCCCTTCGGACATTATCCCAGTCGCAAGACGGGTCGATCTCGGCCTTTTCCGCCTCTATGTCCATCTTATAAAGCTGGCTCATGCGGTTTTTGAGCGTCTCGACCTTAAACCTTATCTCGGACCGCCTCATCTCAAAATTGTGCTCGGCGTCTTTGTGCTCGCCCGAGACCCTGTAAAGCTCTTTAAGCCTGTTTTCGCTCTCTTCCATTATAGAGGTGCATTCGCCTTTCCGCGCCCCTATCCTTTCAAGCTCGGCGGCGACCGATTTCAGCTCGGCCGACAGCTTCGTTATTTCGGAATCGAGCTCCTCTATTTCCTGGGTAAGCTCGTCGCTCTTCTTGAGCGACGAATCTATATCGATGTTCTTTTGCGCGAGCGACGTCAGATATGTGTGGTAGGATTCTTTCTGCAGGCCGAGGTTTTGCGAAAGAGCGGAACGCTCCTTGGAGAGCGCCTGGATCTCTGTCTTTATCTCGGCAATGAGCACCACCACTTCTTCGCGCTCTTTGGAGTAGGCCTTGACCTGCTGTTGCGAATTCAGGAGGACGTTCTGCGTATTGTTTTCATCCAGATCGATGATCTTAATTCTCGCCTCGAGCTCGCCCTTGCGTTTCGTGAAGTCCTCGACCTCCTCCCCCACCTCGTCCTTCTCCATATTGAGAAGCGACAACTCTTCCCTCAATCTCTTGTCCGATTCCGAAATAGCGGCAACTTCACCCTCCCTTTTGTGATACTCGAGCTCTTCCTCCTGCAAGAGTTCGCCGACGCCGGCGAGCTGCTTCTCCAGCTCCTGCATCTTCGACTTAAAACTGTTTCTCTCCGACTCCGAGGACTCTATTTTCCCGCTTAAAGACCCTATCTCATCGATCGTCTCTTTCAGGCGCGCCTCTCTTCCGATTATGCCGGCGTCGCCCTTAGAAACCTCACCCGCCGTTATAAAGCCCCTTCTTATTATTTCGCCTTTCTTCGTGACAAAACTTATATCCTGAGCTGCCCTATTAAGAATGGACGCGCCCGCCGCTATGTCATCCACGATATAGACGCCTCCGAAGAGATTTTCCGTTACGCCCTTCAATCCGCTGTCAGCGTTCACGAAATCGGACAGCTTGCCGGAGACGCCGTCAGGCTGAGGCATACCCCCATGACCCGGGCCCGATGGCGTAAGTTCGTCCAATATCAGGAACGTGGCCCTGCCCTGCCGGCGAAGCCTCAGGTATTCGGCGGCCTTTAAGGCGCTTTCCCTGTCCTGCGATACGACACACTGGACGCGGTCGCCGAGGACGGCTTCGACCGCATATTCGTATCCCCTTTCCACTGTGAGCATCCTGCCTAAAACACCTTTTATGCCGCCTATGCCCAGCCCGCCGCTCTGCTGTGATTCAAGGATCGCTTTTACGCCGGAGGCGAACCCCTCGTGCCTGGCGATCATGTCCTCGAGGAACGATCTTTTCGATTCAAGCGATATAAGCGTCTTTCTATCCGCCTCAAGCCGCCTCTCGACTCTCTCTAAAGACGAGAGGGCGGCTTCCCTGGCTTCGTTCAATCTCGCGCGCTCGGAGCGTATGTTCTCAAGCCTGCCCGCCGCGCGTTCGAATTCCCCCGTCGTCTCTTCGAGCCTCTTCCTTACGGCCTCCGCTTCACCGCCGACCTTCTCGAGCTCAAGATCCAGCCTCCTCAATCTCGCCGAACGGTTCTGTATGTCGCTGGTAAGACGCACCACTTCATTGCGCGACCTCGACCTTTCCGACATGAAATCGATTATTTTTTCCTTGCTCTCCTCTATCGATGTCTCGTTCTGCCGTATATCGGATTCGAGGCGCTCCAGCTTCGCTTCCTCTTCCTTGAGGATCTCCTTCTTGGCCTCTTCCGAATCCGAGACCGACTGGAAAGCGTTCTCAAGCTCCTGCACGAGTTTATGCGAATTGTCCTTACGGAGCTCAAGGGCCTGTATCTCATCTCTCAGGCCCTTCACCCTTGAGGAGAGCTCGACTATCCTCTCCCTGTCCACATCTATCCTGTTGCGGCCCTGTTCTATCTGGGACTCTCTGGAGAACTTACTGTTTTGAAGTTCGCCGAATTTCGCGTCGATCCCCGAGAACAGGCTTTTCTCTTCTTCGAGTCTTCCGCGAAGCGTCTCGATCTCGGCCGATAACGCATGGGATTCGTTTTTGATCTTCGCGGACTCCGCTTCTATCTCTCCGTCCTCGGCCCTCAGATTGCCGTATTCGAACGCGGCCAGCTTTACCTCGAGCTCCTTCAATCTGTCAAAACGCTCTTTATAGCGCTCGGCCTTCCTCGCCTGCCTCGTAATAGAATCTATTTGCCTCTTCACCTCAGCGATGATGTCGCTCACCCTCAGTAGATTGCCGTCGGTGGCCTCAAGCTTTCTTATGGCCTCTCTCTTTCTTGCCTTATATCTCGTGATGCCGCTCGCCTCCTCAAAGATATATCTCCTCTCCTCCGGCTTTGAGCTCAATATCATACCTATCTTGCCCTGCTCGATGATTGAATACATCTCGGCGCCCATGCCCGTGCCCATAAAGAGGTCATTGACGTCTTTCAATCGTACCGGAGTCTTATTTATGAGGTACTCGCTTTCGCCGGAGCGGAACAATCTGCGGGAGACGACTACTTCGCTGGCGTCTATGGGAAGGGATTTGTCCCTATTGATAAGAGTGAGGGAGACTTCGGCCATATTTATCGGCTCTGTTTCCTCTGTGCCGTTAAATATGACGTCCTCCATCTTAGAGCCGCGCAGGCTCTTTATGGATTGCTCTCCCAGCACCCATTTAATAGCGTCTATGATATTGGATTTGCCGCAACCGTTGGGGCCGACCACTGCCGTGATTCCGGGCTCGAAATAAAGGGTGGTCCTGTCGGCAAATGACTTAAAGCCTACTATCTCGAGTTTCTTAAAAACCATTTATAGAAGTCCTGTATTAGTATATAAAAAAAATTTTGCGCTAATAACTATATATAAAATATATACGATAAACCTTCAAATGTCAAGACCTTAAACAGGGACAGATCCTATTTATGCAATGTGGTTTTGAACTGACGCGTCAGTTCGGGGACTACCTTGAAGACGTCATCCACTATGCCGTAAGTCGCGACTTTAAATATCGGCGCGTCGGCGTCTTTATTTATCGCCACTATTATATCCGATGACTGCATCCCGATCAGATGCTGTATCTGACCGCTTATACCGCATGCGATATAGATCTTCGGGCACACTGTCTTGCCGGTCTGTCCGACCTGATGTGAATACGGCATCCACCCCGCATCGACCGCGGCGCGCGAAGCGCCGACGGCGCCTCCGATGGTGAGCGCCAGGTCTTCCAGCATCTTGAAGTTCTCGGGGCCGCCCATGCCGCGGCCGCCCGATACGATTATGTCGGCCTCCGAAAGGTTCACGGTGGATTCGATTTCCTCGACGATCTCCGCCAGCGTAGTCCGAGAAGTGAGCTCCGAGTCGCCGATCTTCTCTTCGACCAGCTCGCCCTTCCTTCCCTTCCGGATTTCCGCCTCCTGCATCACTTTATGGCGGACTGTCGCCATCTGGGGCCTGTGCACGGGAGTCTTGATAGTCGCCATGATGTTTCCGCCGAAGGCCGGCCTCGTCTGGAGAAGCAGCCTTTCCTTCGGGTCGATGTCCAGACCGGTGCAATCGGCGGTCAGTCCGCCGTAAACTTTTACAGCGACTCTCGATATCAGGCTGCGGCCCATCGTAGTGGCGCCGCACAGGACTATCTCCGGCCGGTATTTCTCTATAAGCCTCACGAGCGCTTTTGTATAGGGTTCGCTCTGGTAATTAGCCAATCTCGGCGAATCGACCAAATAGACCCTGTCCGCGCCCCTCTCAAAGACCTCTTTCGCCTTTTCCTTAATATTGTGGCCGAGTAAAACCCCGCACAAGTTGACGCCAAGCTTGTCCGCGAGCTCTCTGCCTTTGCCTAAAAGCTCCCACGAGACACTCTGTATGACGCCTTTCTTCTGCTCGCAGAACACCCAGACATCCGTATAGCTTTTTTCCGTCTTCTTTCCGGCCGCCCCGGGTTTTTTCAATATTATCGCATCGAATTTGCACGCGTCAACGCACGCCCCGCACAATGTGCACTTGTCGAGGTCTATCACGGCCTTCCTGTTCTTCATCACGATCGCGCCGAACGGACAGACCTTCACGCAAAGCGTGCAGCCCGTGCATTTATCCAGCAATACTCTGATCGACATGATCAATACACTCCGTATTCTTTCACCAGGTCTATCACGCCCTTATAAGCATCGAAGCCCACATCATCCAAAATAGGGCTGTCGGCATGATAGATATACCCTCCGCCTTTCATGAGATATCTGAATTTTCTCTTTATCTCCTTTTCGGCCTTTTTGACGTCGGAAAACGAGGCCTCATCGATACCGCCGAAAAGGACGAGGTCCTTACCGTACTCCCTCTTTATTTCGCCGAGGTCCATGCCTACGTCGCTTTCAAGGGGATGTATCGCCCTCACGCCCGCTTCTATGAGATGCGGGACCAGTTCCCTGATGTTGCCGTCCGAATGGAATATGACCGGCATATCCGACTTACTAAAAAAATCGCAGAATTCCTTATGTATGTCGAATAAAAAAGCGTTGTAATAATCCGACGAAAATAAGAGGCCTTTTTTATACCCCAGATCGCCCCACAGCCACGCGCCGTCAAACTGGTAGCCTTTGTCAAGCGCGAGCTGGCAGACCTTAAGGGCGAACTCCGCGGAATCCGTGAAGAGATTAGCGGCCTTGTTCGCCTCTTCGGCCATCATCGTAAGCAGCTTCTCCCTGCCGACGATGCGCGATATATGCTCGAACGGCTCCATAAGCGACAGGACGAGAAATTTACCGGCGGCCTTCGCCCCGGCGTATTGCTCTTTTAAGCCCTCTCCGGTCGAGGGCACGATGAAGCGGTCCGGCGATACCGGATTCTTCGCGTTGATGTTAAAGGTCTGGTCGAATCCGAATAGGCGCAAGTCAAAATCAAAATATTCCTGCGGGGCGGTGTCTTCGGGCATATTCTTTTCCCCGCGCCACTTGAGAACGGCCTTATCCGTGACCTCGTCAAAGAACCCCACTCTGTCGGGTATCCCTAAATCAAGCGTCTTACGCACCCTATCCCTGGACGTCATCGGACGGCTACAGCTCTCCTTTGAGAAGCTCCACAAGTTCGCCCGCTATCTCGCCGGGTTCACCCTTCAGCATCTGGCCGCCCGGCCGCGGCGGAGGCGTGAATATCTTCACCACTTTCGTAGGTGAGCCCTCGAGCCCGATCTTCGTCTTGTCGATATCTATGTCGGCCGCGGTCCAATGCGCGATCTCGGCCTTCTTGGCCCTCATCTTGCCCTTGAGCGAGGGCAGGCGCGGCTCGTTTATCTCTTTGACAACGGTCATGAGGCACGGCAAAGGCACCTCTATTATCTCGAAGCCCTCCTCCACCATCCTCTCCACCCTGGCCTTATTATCATTGATCTCTTCGATCTTCTTTACGTATGTGACCTGCGGTATGTCGAGATGCATCGAGATGCCGGGGCCCACCTGCGCCGTATCGCCGTCGGATGCCTGCTTGCCGCATAATATGATATCGTAGTCGCCCACCTTAGCGATCGCCTTCGCCAGCGTAAAACTCGTCGCCCAAGTGTCGCTTCCGGCAAAGGCCCTGTCCGAGATCAGGATGCCCTCATCCGCGCCGACCGAGATGGCGTCGCGCAGCGCCTCCGCCGCCTGGGGCGGCCCCATAGTCAGAACAGTGGCCTTCCCCCCGAATTTCTCCTTCAGCCGCACGCCTTCTTCGATAGCATACGTATCAAAGGGATTTATGATGGACGCCACGCCTTCCCTGATAAGCGTATTGGTCTTCGGGTCAATCTTTACGTCTGTCGTCTCCGGCACCTGTTTTATGCAAACGATAATGTTCATAACTTCCCTTCAACGTACCTACTTCTTCACGAGACTCTTTATGAGGCTCGCGGCTATAACGCTTCGCTGGATCTGGTTCGTCCCTTCATAGATCTGAGTTATCTTGGCGTCGCGCATATATTTTTCTACCGGATAATCCTTCATATACCCGTAACCGCCGTATATCTGCACGCAATCCACGGTCACCTTCATCGCCACGTCGCTCGCGTAAAGCTTTGCCATGGCGGATACGCCCGCGATATCCTTCGCGCCCGAATCCACCATCCTCGCCGCTGATATGACGAGCGCCCGAGCCGCCTCTATCTGCGTGGCCATATCGGCGAGCATGAACTGGATCCCCTGAAAACTCGAGATGGACTGCCCGAACTGACGCCTCTCATGAGAATATTTCAATGCCAGGTCGAACGCGCCCTGCGCGATACCCAGCGCCTGCGCCGCCACTCCGGGCCGGGAGTTGTCGAACGTCTTCATGGCGACGATGAACCCCATGCCTTCCCTTACCAATATATTCTCCTTAGGGATCTTGCAGTCGGTGAATACAAGCTCGCGGGTGGCCGAGCCGCGTATACCCATCTTATCCTCTTTCTTGCCGAATTCGAAGCCGGGCGTCCCTTTTTCGACGATAAAAGCGCTGGCGCCGCGCGCGCCTTTAGTCTTGTCGGTCATGGCGATTATCGTATATACCTCCGCCTCGCCGCCGTTGGTTATCCATTGCTTCGTGCCGTTCAAGACATAATAGTTGCCTTCTTTCCTGGCCGTCGTCCTTATGCTGCCCACGTCCGAACCCGCCTCAGCCTCCGTTATCGCGAAAGCCGCGAGCTTTTTTCCGGACGCAATAGCCGGCAGATATTTCTTCTTTTGCTCTTCACTGCCGTATAAGATGATAGGATACGTCCCTAGCGCCGTCGCCGCAAAGGCAAGCGCGATGCCGCCGCAAGCTTTGGACAATTCTTCCGTGGCGATGACAAGCTCAGTCACGCCTCCGCCGGTCCCTCCGTACTGTTCGGGGATATAAATACCGCATAGATCGCTTTCCGCAAGGACCTTCACTATAGGCCAGGGAAACTCTCCGCTTTCGTCGTATTCAGCCGCGACAGGCCTTATCTTCTCCTCCGCGATCTGGCGGGCGAGGTCCTTGATCATGACCTGCTCCTCGGTAAGCAAATAATCCATAACTCCTCCTTTGTACTGCCTTGCCGTCATCGTCTCCATAAATTACCCCCTAATAGGGAATTAATTGTATAACAAGATAAAATAAATGTCAAATAAATATTAAGCGGGGGCTGCTTCGGGACGATCCGCTATATGCAATATTGATATTCCCCTTGCTCCGACAAAATTCTTAACGCCTCTCACTTCGCCAAAAAGAGGGGACGGTGAAC
>CAZYBX010000013.1:0-14194 GCA_964645565.1 uncultured Planctomycetia bacterium
ATGTAGCGGAGTGTCCCTAAGTGGCACGTCCCCAAGTGGCACGTCCCCACAGGGGCGGCATATTTTTTCTCTTGACAGGTGAACGATTGTTCACTATACTATACATCAGGGGCGAAAAGAGCAAGTCGGCTGAGTATGCGGGGGAGATCAACATTTTTTATTCCGGTCACAAGAGGATGCCGTCTTATTCGGAGATGGCGGAATTATTTCATCTTAGATCCAAGAACGCGGTTTTCAAAAGGGTGCTTTCCCTGATAAAGGAAGGTTTTCTGGATAAGGACCACAAGGGCAGGATAGTGCCCAAGAGGTTATTGAGGCCCGTGAGGGTCCTCGGTGTCATAACGGCGGGTTTCCCCAGCCCGGCCGAGGAGGAGCTCGCCGACACTATGAGCCTGGACGAGTACCTGATATCGAATCCGCAGGCCACGTATCTATTGAAAGTAGACGGTGATTCCATGATAGACGCGGGCATCCATCCCGGGGACCTTGTCCTGGTGCAGAGGAATATCACCCCAAAGCCCGGCGATATCGTAGTGGCGCAGGTGGACGGTGAATGGACGCTTAAGTATTTTGAGAAACGAGGCGCAAAAACCGCTTTAAGATCAGCCAATCAAAAATATCCCGCCATAATACCCAAGCAGGAATTAATAGTGGCAGGCGTGGTCATAGCCAATATCAGAAAATATAGATAAAGATAACGGTCGATGAGAAAAGACACGGATAAGCAATTCATCACTCTTTCGTCCTATCCCCGCGCGATAATCCACATCGACGGCGACGCCTTCTTCGCCTCATGCGAGCAGGCGAGAGAGCCGCGCCTTAAGGGCAGGCCTGTGGTCACCGGAAAGGAGAGAGGCATCATAGCCTGCGCCAGTTACGAGGCCAAGGCCTTCGGGGTCAAGCGCGGCATCCGGCTCTCTGAAGCGAAAAGACTTTGCCCTGGCCTGGTGATCTTGCCGAGCGATTATGAGACATACAGCCTCTATTCCGCGCGGATGTTCGATATCATAAGCCGTTTCACGCCTTCGGTTGAGGAGTTCTCGATCGATGAGGCCTTTTGCGACATAACGGGGCTCAGGCGCGTATACCGCGCTTCCTATGCGGAGATCGCCGCGATGATAAAGGGCGAGATACAGAAAGAGCTCGGGCTTACGGTCTCGGCGGGCTTAAGCCTCTCGAAGACGCTCGCGAAGATATGTTCGCGCTATAAAAAACCCGACGGATTCACGGCAGCGCCCGGTTATAAGCTGCATGAGTTCCTTGGCAGCGTGCCTCTTGAAATGGTGTGCGGATTCGGCCCCAATACCGTCGGGCTGCTGGAGAAGTGCGGCATCAGAAACGCGCTAGATTACGTAAACAGACCCGAGGCTTTTGCGAAAAATCTGCTCGGCAAAACAGGCGCCGAACTATGGCGCGAATTGCGGGGCGAGGCTGTTTACGGATTGTCCCGGGAGAAGCATGACAGATATATTTCCATCAGCAAGAGTAAGACATTCATGCCGGCCTCGCGGGATATTGATCACGTCAGGGCCCGGCTGGTGAGGAACCTCGAGTCGGCCTGTATAAAACTGAGAAGGCATAGATTAAGCGCGCGAAACCTGTTGATATACCTCAGGACTTCCGATTTTAAGCTGTCGGCGCTCGAGGCGAAACTAAGCAGGCATTCTTCATCGACGCTCGATTTTACGGGTATATGCGGCAGGCTTTTCGAGTTAACTTTCAATAAAGATATTCTCTACAGGGCGACAGGCGTGGTGTTGTCCGATATCGTGCCGGAGGGAGTCGATTCGAGGACGCTTTTCGACGATCCGGTGAAAATAGAAAAAATAGCCAGGCTGTCAAGGTCGGTAGACGTCATAAACGGGAAATACGGCAAGCATACCCTTCATGTGGCCGCTTCCGACGCGCTTACGCCGGACGGAAGGAAGCATCCAAGAAACAGTCTGACCTGGCGCAAGCAGGAACTTCTAAGGGGGGAGACCTTCCGCAGGCGCATTAATATACCGCTCCTTCGTGTTTGACAGCGGTAGACATTTCGGGTATAATCTTTAACGCGGGGAAAGACGCCTTTTTTGAAAAGAGGGAGCTCCTTATGGTAAACGCGGTCTACGATATAGAGAAGATAGGCGAGCTTGTCGTTTTCAGGCTGAAGCTTGAGAACATCACGATGCTGCAGAACGAGGAATTGAAGAAGGCTTTTACGGGGCTCCTCGACGGAGGGACAAAAAACATAATACTCGACCTGCAGGGCATAACGTTTGTCTCATCGATAGTCCTTGCCTCTCTGGTGTACATGCTGAAGAGGGCAAAGGAGGTAGGCGGCAATCTGGTCCTGTGCGGGCTCACGAACAACGTAAAAATGGTCATGGCGACGACCAACCTGGACAAGGTATTCGATATCTACGGCGGCAGGGAAGAGGCCGTCAGCGCGTTCGGCCACCTGTTCTAAACTTGATGCATGGCCTGGATTTGACAGGATGATATATACGTTACTAAAAGGGGGCATTTATGTTCGAGGATAAGGCGGAACTAGCCGTCGCGATAGAAAAAAAGGTGGAAGGCGGTTTTTTAGTGAGATTGAGGGGCCGCCTGGATTCGGATACGTATAAGGCGCTTGAGCAGAAGATAAAGCCGGTATTGGCGCCTGCCACGAAGCTTGTAATATTGGATATGGAGAAGATAAATTATGTGAGCAGCGCCGGCCTGGCCGTCATATTCCAGATTAAAAAATTCCTTGAGGATAAAGAAGGGTCCCTGATCATAGCGAGCCTCCAGCCGCAGGTGAAGAAGGTCATGGATATCGTAAAGGCGCTGCCCAAGGAGAACATCTTTGAAGACAGGGAGGAATTGGATAAGTATCTTGATTATATACAGAAGAAGACGCTGAAGAAAAAAGACGAATAGCGGTAGTCGTCAGTAATTCCAATATAAGCCGCTTGATATTATAAGATCCCGGTATTTCTCGCTGCCCTCATTCGAAAAATTCCTGCTGTAATCCAGATTCAGCCCTACGGATATGTCCGGTTTTATATCGTAGAAAAGCGATGTCCCCAGCATCAAAAGCTTATCACGCTCGTCGCCTTCCACCTTATCCGATACTACGCGGTTTCTATAGGCGCTATATTGATAACCCGCGCTTGCGAGCGCGTAGAGTTTTTCCGTTATGAGGTGGAGGATGGTCTCTTTTGTCTTAAACGCCCTGAAGTCGTAAAAATCAAGGAAGACGTCGTTCGAATTATTGCTGAATATCGAGTTCTCCGCCTGGAAAAAAGTCCTGTCGCTTATATACCATCCTAAAATATACTGCAGTGTGTTCCTCCGGTCCTCCCTGTCTCCCATGAGTACAATACCGCCGTTGTTTCTCGTTTTCCATTTGGTGTAGTCCTTGAGTGAAAACTTATAGACGAGCTTGTGATAGAGCGATTCCGTGATGTCGTGCCTCAATCCGGCTGATATTTCATTGATAGTGTACTCACCGGCTTTATCATGCGGGAAATCCACGAAGTCGACGGCGTAATCTAAAGACATCAGCAGAGTGTCGGTTACCTGCGTGTCGAGGCCCGCTCCCAGGATATTATCCAGCAGGTCCGGCTCGGATTCTCTGAAGTACTTTATGGAAGTGATATCATAGCTCAGTCGCAGCGTGCATAGCTCGAAAAGCTTTGAACTAGAATTCGCGCCGAACGCATTCTGGGTAAAAAAGCTCGAAACATTGTCGTAGTGCTCGAGATAGACGTTCGTATCGTATCCGAGTACCGTAGAGGCGGAGAGCCCGTACTCGAAACCTTCTATCTCTTTTTTGGCCGGTTTTTCACTCACAATCTCCTCACCCTTGCCGATCGTCGGATAAAGTATATCTTTATCCTCGACGGCCGGAAGTGAAGGCGCGATGAAAAGGAGTGAAATCGATAAAATAGATATCAGATACTTATCCTTCATACCTGTTCCACCTTTCTATATTGACATCAGGATTACTAATATTCCTCTTGACCGCCGCTGCGATTGTCGTCCAACCTTTTTTTATTGATATCCTCATCGTCGAGCTTATCGGAGAGGTTTTGCTTCCCCTCCTGTATATTTTGCAGCATCTCATTTTGTTTGTTTGCGGCATTAAATTTATTTTCTAAATTTCCTCCCCCTCCGCTTTTGCCCGTTTCCATATTGCGCCTTTGCTTAAAGTCGCTTTTCCACTTCCTGTATTCGCGCATCCTGCCGAGGGGGACGTTCCTGATGTCTATCGGCCTGGTCAGGTCCTTCATCACGCCTCTTTTACCCGCCTTGATCACGGGATCCGCCATTATGCTGCCGTCCGGCGCACGCTTACCGAAAAATATCGAATCTTCATACACGTCGACTATCGATTCGACGCCGTCTGTCATAGTATCCCAGCCGGTCCCTCTGGCGCCGCATACGGCCGTGGGCGTCATGACCTCGAAGGTCTCATCCGGATCAAGCTTTTCCAGCATGGTCCTGAGTTCGCCGTTCAAAAGGTTTATCTGGACGGGGCCCAGGTTTCCGACCTCGGTCAGCGTCTCTTCCTTCACCCTTACCACGTTTTCGTAGTCTTTGCCGATGCCTATTTCAGCCCAGGAATCTTTTCCGGTCTTTATTTTGTCGCCGCGCGAGAGTGTCATCCCTTTTTCCGCGTCCGTCCAATCGCCGCTTCCTCCGCGCTGAACCTTTACGTCGCCGTCCATAAAGATTATTTTGGCTTCTCTCGCAGCGAATGCGTCGCCTGGTAAAAATATACCGATAGCTAATCCGGTAATCAATGTGAAGAACAGGATCTTGTTCATGGACCACCTCGCGTGTTATCTTGCATTTATGTGATTATTCGTTATTAGTATAGCATAAAAGCCCCCGAATTCAAATGGTTTCGGATTGATTTTGCGCTAGGTTTGTGGTATCGTAGAAAAACACAGAAGAGGGAGGTCGCCATGAAGAAGAAGGTGCTGGTCCTTTTGGCGGATGGCTTCGAGGAGATAGAGGCGGTAACGAGCATAGATCTTTTACGGCGCGCGGGCCTGGATGTCACTGTGGCGGGAGTAGGCAAGGCGACGGTAAAAGGTTCGCGGGGCATAATGGTCAGGACCGATAAGCGCTTAAAGTCGTATAAAGGCCTGCCGGACGCGCTGGTGCTTCCCGGCGGCATGCCCGGCGTCCGGAATCTCTCCGCTTCGAAGGAGGTAAACGAACTTATCTTAAAAGCAAGCAGTAAAGGCAAGGTGATCGCGGCTATATGCGCGGCGCCGAGCTATGTGCTTGCCCCTACGGGCGTGCTTAAAGGGAAAAGAGCCGCCTGCTATCCGGGAACCGAGGATCTCCTGAAGGGTAAAGCGAAATATTCGAATAAGAAAGTGGTCGTCGACGGTAATCTTATAACGAGCCAGGGGCCGGGTACGGCATTCGACTTCGCGTTAACGCTTATCGATAAGCTCAGAGGCCGCTCCATAAAAGAGAAAGTGAGGAAGAAGACGTTATATGGCCCGGGCAAAAAATAGATATGACATTATCGTGGTCGGCGGCGGTCACGCGGGCTGCGAAGCGGCATTGGCCGGAGCCAGGTCGGGGCTGAAGACTCTGCTCGTGACTTTGAGCATAGAAAAGATAGGCTTCATGTCCTGCAATCCGGCGATCGGCGGACTCGGAAAAGGCCAGCTTGTAAAGGAAATAGATGCGCTGGGCGGAGAAATGGCGAAGGCGGCCGACGCGGCGGCGATCCAATTCAGGATACTCAATTCTTCCAAAGGCTACGCGGCGCGTTCCTCGCGCGCCCAGACAGACCGCGCCGGATATAATCGATATATGAGAGAATGTGTCTTAAGACAGAGGAACCTAAACGTCCTCGAAGACGAAGTCACCGGGATAGTAGTAAAGCGCCGGAGGTGCGGAGGCGTCAAGACAGGATCAGGCAAAGAGATCGGATCGAGCGCCGTCATATTGACTACCGGGACATTCCTGAACGGATTGATCCATATAGGGCTCGAGCATTTTCCGGGAGGCAGGCTCGGCGAAAAGGCCTGCGCCGGCCTGTCGAAGGACCTCATAAGACACGGATTTAGGGTAAACAGGCTTAAGACCGGGACCACGCCGCGTCTCGACGGAAAGACGATAGATTTTTCTCTCTTAAAGGTACAGCACGGCGATAAGGAAGTCATCCCTTTTTCTTTTTCGACCAAGACGGTGAGCCTCAGGCAGATGCCGTGTTATATCACTCAGACCGGCAAAAAAACTCATAAGATCATCAGGGATAATCTGGACAGGTCGCCCCTGTATACGGGTGTGATCAAATCGACCGGCGTAAGATACTGCCCTTCCATCGAAGACAAGGTGATGCGGTTTACCGGGCGCGACTCGCACACTATATTTTTGGAGCCCGAGGGCCTGGATACCGACGAGTATTATCCCAACGGCATCGCCACCAGCCTGCCGGCGGACGTCCAGGAAAAGATCGTGCGCAGCATAAAAGGCCTTGAGAAGGCCGGGATAAACACGCCGGGCTACGGCATAGAATACGATTTCGTGGATCCCACCGAACTCGATGCCGCTCTCGAGACGAAAAAGATAAGAGGCCTTTACATGGCCGGACAGATCAACGGCACGACCGGCTATGAAGAGGCTGCGTCATTGGGCCTCATGGCCGGCATCAATGCCGCGCTCAAGATAAAGGGAAGGGAGCCGCTTGTCCTTAAGAGGTCTCAAGCCTATATAGGCGTGCTTATAGACGATCTTGTCACTAAGGGGACCAGCGAGCCGTACCGGATGTTCACTTCGAGGGTGGAGCATAGATTGCTTATAAGAGAGGATAATGCCGATGTCCGCCTTATGGGAATAGGAAGAGAAATAGGTCTTGTCTCGAAAGACGCGTTTTCGTCGATGATGGATAAAAAGAAGAGGATCGAAGCAGAAAAAGCGAAACTCTGCCCCAGGCTTATCCGGATATTTAAGCAGCCGAAGATTTCCTATGAGGATATGCTGAAGATCGACCGCGGTCTCGATCCCCTTGATTATTATGAAAAGGTGCAGCTCGAGGTAGATGTAAAATACGAGGGATATGTCAAAAGAGAGCTTGCGAATATACAGAAGCTGGAGAGGTCGGATTCCGTAAAAATACCCGTCGGATTCGATTATTCCTCTATAAACGGACTTTCAAACGAGATCAGAGAGAAGCTGGAGAGGCTCAGGCCGTATTCATTGGGCCAGGCGGCGAGGATATCGGGCGTCACGCCGGCGGCCGTCTCGCTACTCATGGTCCGCCTGCATCAAAAGTAGCAAATATGCCGCCCTTTTAGGGACGTGCCGCTTGGGGACGTGCCACTTAGGGACGTGCCACTTAGGGACGTGCCACTTGGGGACGTGCCACTTGGGGACACGTCCCAAATATAGTTTTGGAATATCCAGTATATTTGAGTATTGATATGGCAGATTACTATTATTCGTTCAATGATTACTTAAAGGAGAGATTCGGCGGGAGGGTCAGGCGCTTGAGTCTGAACGCCGGATTCACCTGCCCGAACCGCGACGGGAAGATCGGCAGAGAAGGGTGCGTATACTGTAACGATAAAGGTTTTGCGCCTTTTGCCGGTACGAGACTTTCGCTGAAAGAGCAAGTACGTAAATCAATGGGTTTCGCTAATGCGAGATATGACGCCAAAAAATTTATCGCATATTTTCAAAATGCCACGAACACCTACGCGCCTTTGGACGCGCTGAAAGACGCGTATGATGTGATAAAAGAATTTCCGGATATCGTCGGCCTCTATATCTCCACCCGCCCCGATTGCGTGGATGAAAAAAAACTCGATCTAATCGGGTCATATAGCGGTGACTACGACGTGTGGATGGAATACGGACTCCAAAGCAGCCATGAAAGGACTCTCAAGTTCATAAATAGAGGCCATACGTATCATGATTTTGTAAAGGCGGCTGAGATGACGGCGGCAAGAAATATAAAAGTCGGCGCCCATGTGATATTGGGTTTGCCCGGAGAGACAAAAGATGATATGCTTAAGACCGCTGAGAAGATCGCAAAATTACCGGTATCGGGCGTAAAATTTCATATATTGCACGTCCTGAAAGACACGAAGCTTGAGCGTTACTACGAAAATGGAGATGTGCGTCTTTTGGATCTCGACGGATACGTCGAGACCGTGTGTGATTTTTTAGAGGTATTAAGCCCTAAATGTGTGGTGTTCAGACTGATATCCGATGCCAGAGATGACGTCCTTATCGCCCCGAAGTGGATAAACAGGAAAGCGGAAGCGATAGAAGCCGTGAAAAAGGAGTTCAAGATAAGAGGGACACGACAGGGGTACAAATATAGTGGAGTGTCCCTAAGTGGCACGTCCCCAAGTGGCACGTCCCTAAAAGGGCGCCAAAATGGGTAATCCAATAGTAAGATATTTTAAGAATTACAGATCGAGGCACAGAAACAACCTGAATTTCGCCCTGCATATAATCGGCGTACCGGAGGCGTTTTTCGGTTTCTTTCAACTCTTGACGGGCAATTGGAAGATAGGGCTCCTTAATATCTTCCTGGGATATCTCTGGCAGTGGATAGGGCATATCTGTATCGAGAAGAACGAGGTGGGGGAGATAGTGGGGATAAAGAACGTCATAAAAAAGCTGCTGAAGAAATAGGGGCTTGACAGGCATATTTTTTTGTGCTATAATTGATATTGAAATTCAATTTCAATTAGTTATATGGCCGGGGGCGGATATGGACAAGCCTTATGAAGTGTTCAACGAATACTTGAAGTCAAAAGGCCTTAAGCTGACGCACCAGCGGGGCGAGATATTAAAGGCATTTTTACGTACGGAGAAACATATGACTACCGAAGAATTGTACGATATAGTCAGAAAGAGGTCGCCTTATATTGGCCACGCGACCGTATTCAGGACGCTTAAGCTTATGTGCGAGGCGGACCTGGCCAGGAGGATAGAACTTGGAGACAAAATCTCAAAGTTCGAGCATAAGCTTGACCATCCTCACCACGATCACATCATATGCAGCAAATGCGGCAAATGTATAGAGGCCGCAGATGATCGGATCGAAAAACTGCAAATAGAGCTCGCTAAGAAATTTTCATTTACGCCGACGAGCCACAAGATGGAGATATACGGCGTTTGCAGTGACTGCAGAAAGAAAGAGAAGAAAAGAGGAAAGCAATGAAAATAAGTATCGTTGAGATGAAGCCGGGAGAAAGGGGCCCGGTAGTGGACATACAGGGCGGACTCGGCATGACCACGAGGGTCCAGAATATGGGTATACGCGTAGGCAAGGAACTCAAAAAGGTCGATTCGCACTTCTGGCGCGGCCCTCAGACCGTGATGGTGGATAGATTCCAAGTCGCGATAGGCCATGGAATGGCTTCAAGGATTTTTGTAGAGGTAAACGGCTGATGGATATAAACAAGATCCTATTGATGGGCAATCCTAATGTCGGAAAAAGCGCGCTCTTTTCACGTCTCACCGGAGCCAAGGTCGTGATCTCAAACTATCCCGGCACAACGGTGGAATTCACCCAGGGAACCCTGAAATTGGGCGAGGCCAGTCCGGTCATAATCGATGTCCCGGGTACTTACGCGCTCCAGCCGACTTCCAAAGCCGAGGAGGTAGCGGTCAGAATGCTTAAAGAGGGCGATGTGATCATCAACATAGTGGATGCCACAAACCTCGAGAGAAACCTCTATCTCACCGTCGAGTTGCTGGAGAAGGACGTACCCGTCGTCGTAGCGCTCAATATGTGGGACGACACAAAGCATAAGGGCATTGAAATAGATGCGGTAAAGTTAGAGAAATTACTGGGTGTACCCGTAGTGCCGACATGCGCGCTTACGGGCGAGGGGGTAAAAGAGCTGGTCGGGCACATCCCCAAGGCAAAAGCCAAAAAAATGGAGTTTGTCAAGGATAGCGAGCGATGGGAATATATAGGCAAGATAGTGAAAGAGGTGCAAAAACTTTACCATAGGCATCATACGTTTCTGGAGCGGCTCGCGGATCTGAGCATAAAACCTGCCACCGGACTGCCGATCGCCGCAGTGATAATGCTGGCGGCTTTTTTGGTTATACGTTTTATAGCGGAAGGGCTTATCGCGTATATCTGTGAACCTTTGTTTGAGAACATATGGGCGCCGATCATGATGAAGCTCTCTTTTCTGTTGGGAGAGAAGAGCTTTATCCATAATATACTTATCGGCGGACTCGTCAATGGAACGATAGATTTTGAGCAATCATTCGGAGTGCTGACAACCGGCCTGTTTGTGCCTTTAGTCGCCGTGCTGCCGTATATATTGAGCTTCTATCTGGTTCTGGGCCTATTGGAAGATTTCGGATACCTTCCCCGTCTGGCGGTGCTCGTAGATAACGTCATGCACAGGTTCGGATTACACGGATATGCCATTGTTCCTATGATCCTCGGGTTAGGCTGCAATGTCCCGGGCGCGCTTGCGACCCGCCTCCTTGAAGGTAAGCGTGAGAAATTCATAGCCGCTACGTTGATGGCCATTGCTGTTCCCTGCATGGCGCAGATCGCTATGATCGTGGGTTTGGTGGGAGAGAGGGGCGGGAGATATGTAGCTCTTATTTTCCTGATACTTTTTACGCTTCTGATCACAAAAGGCCTGATCTTAAACAGATTCATAAAAGGCAAGAGCCCGGAAATCTTGATCGAGATCCCTCCATATCGAATACCGGATCCGGCATCGGTCCTGAAAAAATTATGGATGCGCATATATAGTTTTATTAAAGAAGCCGTTCCGCTTGTCCTCGCCGGTGTATTGATTGTTAATATACTCTACGCGTTTCATGTTGTAGATTTCTTATCAGGCCTATTCGCGCCGCTTTTGGAAAAGGTGTGGGGCCTGCCGCAGGAATCGATCGCGGCGCTGATAATCGGCTTTTTAAGAAAAGATGTGGCGGTCGGGATGCTGGGACCTCTAAATCTTACCACCAAACAGCTTATTGTTGGATGCGTGATACTCTCTATATATTTTCCCTGCATAGCTACATTCACCGTCATGGCCAAAGAACTGGGCGCGCGAGACATGATGAAATCCGCCGCCATAATGATCGCTACAGCGGTTATCGTCGGCGGCCTCCTGAATGCATTGCTGCGGTGACAGTCACCCTATTTTAAGAGCTATTAATAGTTAGATATTCTGCAATTTGGCTAATATCTAACTATTTTATTCTTAAAATAGGGTGACTGTCACCGCAGGGTTAAGCGTTAAAAGTTAAAAAATGTAGATATTAGCCCTTGATATGCATAATATTACATGATATACTACTTAAGTAGGAGAAATAGAGGGCTTTTTTTAAGCCCCATTTTTTCTATACTTATTAAAAGTATTTAATAATGATATGGCTATGAATATTATGGGAAAATACGCAACCAGAATAACAAAAATTATTCTTGCCATCGCGGTAGGAGTTTGCCTGCCCATGGCCGTTTTCTGTCAAATGGCCCTCGCCCAGGATACCGTTCTTATGATAGATAACTTTAATGACAACTCTTCTAACCGTAATTCTCTAGGAAACTCAATATGGAAGAGCAATGCGAGTTTGTTTATCGAGACAACGCAGAATTCATTTGATGGTACAAAATGCCTGAAGGCCAATTACAAAAGCGGTGAGTGGTATTCGTCGGATGTCTTGAGCGGAGGCGCCCCCAGGAACATCACTGATTATGATAACCTCACTTTTGACATTAAAGGTCCGGTAACAATGAGTTTTGAAATACACTATGGTACGCAGAATCAGATGTCTTCGTACGAATTTAGCACGACGCAGACGGATTGGCAGGAAATAAGCATACCGTTAAATAATTTTACAGGCCTGAACAAAACGGCGGTAAGAGCTGTAGGAATGGGAGCTTTTAAGACAAGTGGCGTTTTCTACATTGATAATTTGAGCTTTACGAAAAGCGAGGTTGAGCCACCACCGCCCCCTCCGCAAAAACCAGAGAGCGCCGGTCCCGTAGTCATAAAAAAATCCGACAATAAGCTTTACGTGAACGGCGAAGAGTTCGTGATAAAAGGCGTAGGATACCAGCCGACGCCGGTCGGCGCAACGCCGCCGCCGGGCGATATTTCAAGATATTATGACAGGGACTTCCCGCTCCTGGCCGAAGCGGGTTTCAATACCGTAAGATCATGGGGCCTGCCCGGCCGCAATATGCTGACCAAAGCGAGGCAATATGGCTTGAAGGTCATAGCCGGATTCTGGATAGAAAAAGTCGATTTCACGCAGGAGAGCGTGCGAAATTCGATAGAACAGAATTTCAGAAATTTTGTTACAGCCTACAAGAATGAAGATTCGCTTCTTATGTGGGCATTAGGCAATGAGATCAGTCTTTCATTCGACGAAATAGCGGGGATTTATGGAAAAAATAAAGTCGACATAGCGAATGAGTTTTACAAGCTCTGCAACAGGTTGGCAGAGATCGCCTATGAGATCGAGGGGGATTCTTATCACCCCGCTATGATCGTAAACGGCGGCCTCCTGTACCTGGGAGAAAGCCAGTTCGGGGGACATGACGAACAGTTGCCGTTCATAGATGTGTGGGGAGTCAACGCTTATTACAGGGACTTCAATAATATAGACTTCTTTGGACGTAGAGGAAGCTTTTTCAATTTCTACAAAGAAAGAAGTGACAAGCCGCTCGTCATCACGGAATATGGCGCCGACGCATACAAAACAAGCACTGGTTCAAGGGACCCAAGCGGAGAAGACCAAGCGGCCCAGGCACAATGGGTGGTGGCGAATACTCAGCAAATACTTGCGGCTTCAGATGTCTGTCTTGGCGGGACTATTATGGAATATTCCGATGAATGGTGGAAGGATATAGCAGGCAGCCCTTCGGAACATGATACAGGTCCGGCGGCAGACTGGGGCGATAATCTCCCGGACGGTCGTGCTAATGAGGAATACTGGGGCATTGTCAGGATCGCCGATGACGGCACAGATTATCTGGAGCATCCGTGGAATACGGCAGGCGACGGCATTGACGAGATAGACCCGCGTCAGGCATATTATGACCTGAAAGAGTTATTCGTAGGCGTAGCGGACGAGCCGGAGCTGGTTCCAATAAAGGAAACATGGACGGTTGAAGAGGGGAAGATGCTTGAGTTTATCGTAAGGGCTTCGCACCCCAAAGGCCGCTCCATGAGGTTTTCCCTGGATCTTAGCGGTCTGTCTTTCCGTTCGAAGCAGAGAATGGGCGCGGCAGTGATCACTACCCAGAGAGCCAGATTCGACTACCTGGGCCGGTTCAGCTGGTTGACATATCAAGGAACGGCCGGCGACAGCCCCTACGCGCCTGTCAAGATAGTGGTAACAGACGAGAACGGCAAGACCGCCTCTCAGGATATCACCATAACCGTAACGCCGAAGCAGCCTGAAATAGGGATCGCTGATTTTGCCACTAAGCCCGATCATCCTTCAGTGCGCACGGGAGAGGCGCCGCTTACGGTGCAGTTCATAGACCTCTCAACAGGCACGATACAGGATAGGCTCTGGGACTTCGGCGACGGCACCACTGACACAATAGAGAATCCGACTCATACATATACCAAGACCGGAAATTACACCGTAAAGCTTACAGTAACGACGCCGCTAAATGTGAATGCCGAAACCAAGGTCGATTACATATCGATCCCGCCTCCCGCGCCTGTGCCGGATTTCACGGTAGAACCAGATCCGCCGGAAGGCTTGGCGCCCCTTACCGTAAAATTTGTTTCGGAAGACGGCGAAGAGGCCACAAGGCATCTCTGGTCATTCGGGGTGGACACCTCAAGCGTGAGTGTGGAAAAGGACCCCACATTTACATTTATAAATCCCGGCACGTACACCGTCATCCACGCCGTCTCGGGCCCCGGCGGCAGCGATTATATTATCAAAGAAGGATATGTAAAAGTATCAGCCCAAGAAGAACCTCAGGGGCCGGAAGCGAAGTTCAGCGCAACAATTATTTCAGGTCCCGCGCCGCTTACCGTATCGTTTAACAACGCGTCCGAAAACGCCGACAATTATGATTGGTTTTTTGAAAAAAGAGAAGGAGTGAACGAAGTAGAGAGGAGGGCGGAGAAAGAGCCAAAAGATGTAGAATATAGAACTCCCGGCACATATACAGTAGCACTCATAGCCAAAGACCGGCAAGGCAGATGGAATGCGATGGTGAAAGAGGACTACATAA
>CAZYBX010000013.1:14294-16689 GCA_964645565.1 uncultured Planctomycetia bacterium
ATAGCCAAAGACCGGCAAGGCAGATGGAATGCGATGGTGAAAGAGGACTACATAACCGTTACAGAGCCTGTGCCCGATCCGCCTGTGGCGGCGTTTACTGCCAATCCGACTACGGGTAATGCACCGCTTGAAGTGACATTCACCGACTGGTCGACGGGAGAAATAACGACTAAGACAATAGATTACGGGGACCAGACAGGATACGGTGCGTTGAACACGGGCTACGGCCAGACCTTTACGCATACATATGATGAACCCGGCGCTTATACTGTGCGGCTGACTGCTACAGGTCCCGGAGGATGCGACACTGAAACTAAGATAGGCCTAATAACCGTGCGACCCAAGCTTGAAGTAGACTTCCAGTTAGGCTACGGATACCAGACGACAGGCGAAGCGCCTCATACCGTGAAATTCGAAGGCACTTCAAACGGAGACATAACGGAATGGCACTGGGCATTCGGAGACGGCGCGACGGATAACATAAGCCAGGCTCCGGAGCATGAGTATACTAAAGCCGGCCGCTATCTTGTGACTCTTGTCGTGAGAGACTCGCTCGGCAGAACGGCCGTAAAGGTAAAGCCGGACTATATCATCGTGACTGCCGCGGAAGACGATCCCCTCGATGCGGAATTCACTATTTCGGATGAGTCATCCGCGAGCGGCACGGCTCCTCATACCGTTTCTTTTGTGGATCTGTCCGAAGGAAATATCACAGACCGGTACTGGTATTTCGGAGACGGCGGCACAAGCAACGAGAAGGACCCCACATATACCTATAAAACCCCGGGGATATACACGGTGACCCTTGCCGTAAGAGACGCCGGCGCTAATATCGACGCGGAACAGAAGAGGTATTTCATCGATGTGACATACCCCGCCCCCATAGCCCGCTTTACGGCCGCGCCTCTGACAGGCGACGCGCCTCTTGCGGCGGACTTCGAAAGCACATCGACAGGCGCTGTCTATACATGGGATTGGGACTTCGGCGACGGCGAGTCAGGCTACGGGGAAACCGTAAGCCACACATATTATGAGCCGGGGACATACACAGTGGCGCTCGACGTCTCGGGACCCGGAGGAAGCGATATCGAGACTAAGACAGGCTATATAAGAGTCCAGAGTAATTATAAGGATTTCAACGCCTTAAAGCTTGACATCGAGGCCGCCTATACGGGAGAGGAGATAGAGATCGCCCCGGGCATCTATGAATTTACATCAGATCTTGAGATAAAGAAAGACATCGTATTGACCTCAACAGATCCGAAACGTACCCTATTCGACCTCGGATACTACCAAATCCTCATAAAGGACCCTGATGTCGAATCCGGCTACGGGGAATTCGGCAGGGCCGAAGATGTAATATTAAGGGGCATTACCATAAGAGCCAGGAAGGTGGAGAAGGTATGGGCCAATACAGGCTATGGCCTTATCGAGTGCGCCAAGAAAGAATCAATAGATAACGGTCCTATAGAGAACCACGCCGCATTACTCACACTTGAGGATTGCAGGATCATGGACAATGAAGGCGTCAGGGTATCGGCTCTATATTGCGCCCCTTACTCAGAGCTCAAGCTCAAAAACGTACTCATTGCCAATAATACCAATATACCGGCCAGGACCACGGCTTCTTATGCATCCGGCTATCAGACAATATGCTACGCAGGCGCGCTCTTCCTCGATAAATACGCGAGCGCCGGCATAGAGAGCTCGACCATCGGCGATAATATCGATAAATCGCTTCCTCAGGTGGAAAACGCCGCCACAGGATACGGGCAGATCCCGATCCCGCTCGAATACGGAGCCATCCATAGAAACAACGCCGGAATATCCGATAACTATGAGAAAGATTATTTATCTATGACATATTCTATCATGTGGAATAACGGCAGAGTGGACAGGCTTAAGGACGTCTCTCAGAGAAAAAACAGCTTCTTATACAGGGATATAAGCCATTCGGATATACAGCAGACAGAGGTAAAAGGCACAGGTACCTACCAATACATAATACATGTAGATCCCCAATTTGATTCGAAATACGAACAGCAAAATCCCCGCTACTGCTCCGGCATGGGGGTCGACTACTAAAATATGCCGCCCTTTTAGGGACGTGCCACTTAGGGACGTGCCACTTAGGGACACTCCGCTCTGCCTCTCATGCAATAGATTAACAATTTCATATACGATGTTTTGTCAAGGCCGGTTCACGGAGGAATCCGGCA
Source organism: uncultured Planctomycetia bacterium (assembly GCA_964645565.1). Classification (GTDB taxonomy): domain Bacteria; phylum Omnitrophota; class Gorgyraeia; order JAHIPI01; family JAHIPI01; genus BS750m-G14. The sequence goes on from CAZYBX010000013.1 coordinate 16,514, forward strand.
CTCCCTCGCGCCTTCCGCGCTCGGTCGCTCGCTGATTTTTTCGCCGACCTTTGGGACTTAACGGCTCGAAAATTTGACGGAATTCTTCACCCTTGTAATCAAGGGTCAGTTCCGTCATTTCCTCGCCGTAAGTCCTCAAAGGTCTTTTGCCGAAAAAATCTTTATGCGAGCTTACC
>CAZYBX010000014.1:0-16427 GCA_964645565.1 uncultured Planctomycetia bacterium
AAAGGGAGAAGACGATAAAGCTATCGCGGCGTACTTGCACGCGATCGGCCTGGATCCGTTCTTCGCCGCCTCTCACAACAACCTGGGAAACGTATATTTTAAAAACGGCGATTACGCGAGAGCCGCAGAGGAATATGAAAAGGCTATCGATATCAACCCGTATTCGGCCGACGCGCATAATAACCGCGGCAGCGCACTCTTCAGGATCGGCAGGCATGATGAAGCTATAGAGGAATATAAGAAGGCGGTGTCGATAGACCCCGGGGACTGGGAATATCACCTCAATTTAGGCGCGGCATACGGACGGCTTGGCATGCTTGAGGAGGCTTTGGCCGAGCTCAAGCGCGCCTATCAGTTGAACCCGGCTGATATAGATACCCTGATAGATCTCGGGCTTGCGTATCATTGCGCAGGTAAAAGGGATCTCGCAAGAAGGGAATGGGAAAAGGCGCTGTTTCTTGATCCCGGCAACCCTGCTGCTATATTATACCTTAACGGCGATGCTTTACCTTGACAAACCTCACAAAAACATTATACTTACGATATAAGTATAAATTAGCGTAAAATAATACGGATGTAATCCGTTAAGCAGGACGCTTGGATTTGCGATTTATATTGTGACCTGTCCCTTAGGCGTCCCTAAAAGGGCGGCAAAATGGCAAAAATAATAATAGTCGACGGAAATAGTGAAATAAGGGAATTCGCCGCGAGATTTTTTCAAGAAAGGAATTTCGAGGTCTATACTGCGGGGGCCGGGAAAGAGGCCTTAGACATCATAAGAGAACAACGGCCCGGTATCGCCCTTCTTGACATCAGGATAGAGGATATGGGCGGCCTGAACGTCCTGAAGCGCATAAGAGAGCTCAGCCCTAATACAAAAATAATCATAGTGACTAACGTCGACGATATGGATGTCATGGACGAGACCAGAAAGCTGGGGGTAGTGGCGTATCTCAACAAGCCTATTTTGCTGAATCAGCTGCTCGATATCGTCACGAGGAATATGGGAGCCAGGCGCTCCTTTTTTACTTTAAAAGTAGAGCCGAAGGAGTAGGGCGTTGGACATAAATTCTGCGGACTGGCAAAAGGTGCAGGATCTTTTTTTCGGCAGGCTGCTGGGCGGCCGGAAAAGTCCGTCTCAGAGGTTGAGTTTTTTCAGCAAGGACCGTGGTGACGGTTACCTGTATCCGCACCCCGATGCGGAAGCCGTCGATTATGAAAGCACCCTCTTTGACGCTTCGAGGAGCATGATACGGTTCCGGAAGCCGCGGCATCTGGCCAAGATGATAGACAGGATAGTCAATGAAAAAGTGGGCGTCATCCACGCGTCCATACTCATATATGAGAACAGGACGAGGTCCTACGTTTTAATAGACAGCAGCGGAGCCAGGGGAAGCAGGATCCCCGCAGGCTACATAAGGATGGACGTAAAAAGCCCCGTGATAGAAGTATTCAAGGACAGGAAAAACACGCACTTTTTTGAAAACGGCGTATTATGCGCGAGGGATGTAAGGTGGCTCTTGGAAAGCGGCCAGCTTCTGAACAAGGAGACCCACCTGCATAATAACCTGCGCGGCGCGCTCAGGGAGATGGAGCTGATCGACGCCGAAGTATGCGTGCCTTGTTTCTTCAAGAGAGAGCTTGTGGGTCTTTTGATACTTGGAAAAAAATCCTCCGGCAGAAAATTTCTGAGCCGGGAATTGAGGTTGTTCGCGACGCTCGCCAATGACGCCGCTATGGCTGTAGCCAACGCGAGGCTTATAGACAGCCTGAGGAACAGGATAGACGAGGTCCAGCATCTTTTTGAGAGGGAGCACAGGCTGTTTATCAACACGGCCGCCGCTCTGGCCAAGGCGATCGATGCACGGGACGAATATACCCACGGCCATACCGAGCGCGTCTCAAAATTCTGCAAAAGCATCATGGACGAATTGGGACATGTCTCGGAAGTAAGGTTTGACAGGCGCTTCAAAGAAAAGCTTTACATGACGGCGCTGCTTCATGATATAGGCAAGATAGGGATACCCGATAAGATCTTAAATAAAAAAAGAGGCCTTACTGCCGCCGAGAGAAAGGTCGTGGAGGGGCACCCTAAAATAGGCGCGTCCATACTTTATCCTCTGCCCGAACTTAGCGACGTAGCGAAGTGCGTGAGGTCTCATCAGGAGTGGTATAACGGCAACGGTTATCCTGACGGACTGAGAAGGGATGAGATCCCTCTGATAGCGCGCATCGTGAGCGTGGCGGATACTTACGACGCCATAACCTCTGACAGGCCGTACAGAAAGAAAAGAAACGGCGATGAGGCCGTCAGAGAAATAAAAGAATGCTCGGGAACGCAATTCGATCCATCGCTGGTGAAGGCGTTTTTGAGCGCGTATAGCAAGAAACTCATTTACGCCTGAGGGATTGCTATTTATTCCGTTAATAATGGCGCCTGTCCCTATTATTTACTTGACAAAAAATTACCTTTATGTTAAATAATGCTTAGCGTAAACGGGGATGATATGTTGTTAAAAGATAAAGTGGCGGTGGTGACAGGCGGCGCGAGGGGCATAGGCAGGGAGATCGCCCTAAGTTTCGCGCGAGAGGGCGCGAAAGTCTCCGTATGCGACGTGGACGAGCGGATCCTGGAAGAAGCCGTCAAAGACCTTAAGGCCGCCGGCAGTGAAGCGCTGGGGCTCAAAGTCGACGTGACCGATTTTTCTCAGGTCCGGGACATGGTCCAGAAAATCCTTGACAAATTTTCGAAAATCGATATACTTATCAACAATGCCGGCATAACCCGCGACAACCTCTTACTCAGGATGAAGGAAGAAGAGTGGGACGCGGTGCTGAATGTGAACCTGAAGGGGACGTTCAATTGCACCAAGGCGGTCTCAAAGGTCATGGTCAAGCAGAAGGCCGGAAAGATAGTCAGCATAGCGTCGATCATCGGGCTGATGGGCAACGCCGGCCAGTCGAATTACGCGGCGTCCAAGGGCGGCATCATCAGCTTTACAAAAAGCGTCGCGAAAGAGCTGGCGTCAAGAAACATAAACGTCAACGCCATAGCTCCCGGCTTTATAAAAACGGATATGACGGCTAATCTTCCGCAGAATATTCAGGAAGAGATGCTGAAGATGATCCCGCTTAACAGGCTGGGCGAGCCGTCGGATGTAGCGGATCTGGCGCTCTTTTTGGTGAGCGAAAACTCACGATATATAACCGGCCATGTCATCCAGGTAGACGGAGGCATGGTCATGTAAATGAGCACATGACTTACGCGACCGAGCGCGAAATGCGCGGGGAAGTGTAAGTCATAAGTGCGAATTTATCCTCGGTACGTACGGACCGAGGATCATGAACAAGGAGGTAGCAGGTAATGGCAGTTCAGGAAAAGATAAAGGAAATCATAGCGGAGCAATTGGGGGTAAAAAAGGAAGAGGTCACGGATGACGCGAAGTTCATCGATGACCTCGGAGCGGATTCCCTTGATACCGTCGAGCTCGTAATGGCTCTGGAAGAGGAATTCGGAATAGAGATTCCCGACGAAGACGCCGAGAAGATGGTGACCGTAGGGGAAGCGATCAAATATATAGAGCAGAAAGCAAGCAACTAATCTACGTCTTTTTACTATAGTAGAAAAGATATTTGATGAATAAAAGAAGAGTTGCTGTAACCGGCGTCGGCATCATATCCCCGATAGGCAGCACAAAACAGGATTTTTGGGATAATATTGTACGGGGAAAGGGCGGAACCGGTAAGCTTTCCGCTTTTGACGGGACTTATTTCTCGTCTCAAATCGCCGCCGAAGTCAAAGACTTCGATCCCGCCGGGCATATCAACGCGAAAGATCTAAGAAGGATGGACAGGTTTGTCCAGTTTGCCGTCTGCGCTTCGAAAATGGCGGTGGATGACGCCGGTCTGGACCTTGATAATGAGGATAGGAATAGGATTGGTGTATATATTGGTTCCGGTATAGGCGGCCTGCATACGATCGAGGAGCAGTTCGCCGCTTACTTGAAACGCGGCCCCGAAAAAGGTCCCTCCAAGATAACCCCTTTTCTCATACCGATGCTTATAGTCAATATGGGTTCGGGCATGGTCTCCATAACGCTGGGCCTCAGAGGTCCGAATTCGGCGGTAGCTACGGCCTGCGCTTCGGCGAATCACGCCATAGGGGATGCCCTCCGCATCATTCAGAGAGGGGATGCGGAGGTTATGGTAGCCGGCGGTTCAGAGGGCGCCATCACGCCTATGGGTTTCGGAGGATTCTGTTCTCTGCGGGCGCTTTCCACCAGGAATCATGATCCGGAACACGCGTCCAGACCTTTTGATAAGGAAAGAGACGGTTTTGTGATGGGCGAGGGGGCCGGAATCGTTGTACTGGAAGAACTTCAACACGCCCTGGGCAGAAAGGCCAATATCTACGCGGAATTAGCGGGCTACGGCATGACAGGGGACGGATATCATATGACTGCCCCTGACCCCAGCGGTGAAGGAGCCGCCAGGTGCATGAAAGCGGCCTTAGAGGACGCAGGTGCGCAGCCAAATGAAATCGATTATATAAACGCCCACGGGACATCTACCGGGTTGAATGATAAAGTCGAGACCTTGGCCATTAAAAAGGTATTCGGGAAACACGCGTATAAATTGGCCGTAAGCTCCACAAAGTCGATGACCGGCCACATGTTAGGCGCCGCCGGCGGCGCAGAGTTAATAGCTACGGCCTTAGGCTTAAAGGAATCTATAATACCGCCCACCATAAATTATGAAGTCCCTGACCCCGAATGCGACCTCGATTATGTGCCGAATAAACCTAGAAAAAAGTCAATACACTTAGCGGTCTCGAATTCTCTGGGTTTTGGCGGCCATAACGCTACCATTGTCGTCAAAAAATACTGATAAAGATAGCACAGACTTAAGAATCAGAAGCATCGGATTCTTTTTTTTATTAAGCGCTTGTTAATGTATGTTAACAGGTATTTTTTTTGACATAACGTCTTGACAAAACACTATTTATAAGGTATATTTTAGTATAAATGTGCATGTTAGCACTTGTTAATAAGTGCTTAATATGATTTTATCGCTTAACAAAAAAGGAGAAAAAAATGGAGGCTACACAAAACCTGATTTCAACCGAAAATCTTGCCAAGGCGCTCGGGATCTCCATAGCGACCGTAAATTATTATACCAATCTTGGGTTATTTACGGTCCATGACAGGAGAGGCAACGCCAGATTGTACGACAAGAGAGAAACTATAAGCATATTTGATAAGATCCAGCAGATGAGAAGAGAGGGGTATTCCTTAAAGCTTATCCATCAGAAGCTGGAAAAAGGATATAACATATAAAGCGAGGTGATCTATGTTCGATGACATCAAATCATTTTTCATGAAGAGAGGCGACGAAGGACACGAAGGGCACGGTTCGCATTTTGAATTTTTAAACGAGAGGAAATCCGGCACAAGGACCACTATCATCACGATAGCGAATCAAAAAGGCGGCTGCGGCAAGACTACCACGGCTATCAACCTTTCGGCGGCTTTAGCGAGGCGCGATTTTAAGGTCCTGATACTGGATATCGATGCGCAGGCGCACGCTTCTTTAGGTATCGGCGTAGATGTCGATAATGTGAACTGCTCTATTTATGATGTCATGGTAAAAGGCGCTCAGCTTGAGAGCGCCATTTTTCAGACTTACGCGCATAATCTGGATATCGCGCCGGGTACTTCCATGCTGAGCGGGGCCCAGCTGGAGATCGCAGACCTCTTAGGCAGAGAAGGGATATTGCGGACCGCGATCTACAAGATGATAGAAACCACAAAGACGGAATACGATTACGCCATAATCGATTGTTCCCCGTCGCTGAACCTCCTTACCGTAAACGGGTTGGTGGCGGCCGACTATGTGCTTATCCCCATACAGACGCATTATTTTTCGCTGGAAGGCATGAGAGAGCTTTTTTCGACCATCAAGATCGTAAGGGAGCGCCTGAACCTCGGACTGCAGATACTGGGAATATTGCCTACCCTCTACGACCCGAGGACCAGGATGAATAAGGATATTTTGAGGCAGATACAGGATTATTTCAAAGACAAGGTGTTTCAAAACCCCATCAGGATGAATATCAGGCTGGCCGAGGCCTCGGCGCACAGAAAATCGATCTTCGATTACGAACCGGATTCGAACGGCGCGAAGGATTATGACGCGTTCACGGAGGAAGTGGTCGTGCTGACCAAGCCGGAATCAGCGGCCGTAAAAACGCAAAAAGCGGAAGAAGACCATGGATCAAGAGAAGAAAGACTCCAGCCAGACACCGCGTGAAGACCTGGTAAAGAATATTTTTGACAGGCCTAAGACGGAACAGCAGAGGGTGTCGTCCATATTCACTCATTTTAAGCCTTCTCCGAGGACAGTCAATCCCGGCCCCGGAAGGGATATCGCGTTTCCGCATCTCAGGCCCCTGCCTGTGGCTATCGACATAGGGACTACGAGCATAAAGCTCGTGCGGCTGGGCGAGTCGAAGGACGGAAGGATGGAGATCATAGCGATCGACGAGGAACCCCTTCCCGCCGCGGCCGGAGCGGGCTCCGCGGAGTTATTACGGCCCGCCCTCAGGAACATAATCGGCAGGAACAGGGTGGGGCATTCCTGCGTGACGGCGATCTCTTCCAAGAGCGTCCATTTTTACAATATGATGTTTCCTCATATGCCAAACGACGAGCTCCTTACGGCCATCCGTTTTAAAGTGAGCCAGCTCAGGCCGTTCGACCTTGACATAGACAGGCTCATAGTGAGGTATGCCAGATGGAGCGCCGCCGGTGAATCGGCCAAAGGCGCGCCGCAGAAGATAGTGGTCACATGCGTCCCCAAAAGCATCGTGGACGAGAGGGCCGCGCTTCTGCATGAATTAGGACTCAGGGTGGTCAAGATAGGCCTGGATCCTTTCGAATTGATCAATCTAAGCAGGTACTATAAGACAGGCGGCATGAGGGACGAAGTGTCTCTATGGGTGGACCTCGGATCCGACAACGCGTTCTTGGCTATAGAAAAGGACGGGTCTTTATGCTTCTCGAGAAACCTCACGCTGACTTCACGCAGCATGACAAAAGCGCTTGCCCAGTACGCGGGAACCGGCGACGGCGAGGCCGAAGAGCTCAAGAGGAACTACGGCCTGATATTCTGGTCGCCCGACAAGAAGATACCGGCCTTCTATGAGCCGGCCAAGTCCCCGGATGAGACGGAGGATAAGTCCGAGAAGGTCTATTACGGTCTTATCTCCCATACGGAGAACCTGGTCGTGGATATAATGCACTCATTTAAATATTTTTCATATCAGGTTGCGCAGTCGCAGATAACGAGGTTTCACAGAGTGGTATTGTGCGGCGGAGGGGTGAATCTGAAGAACCTGGAGCAGTTCCTCAGCGTCAGGCTGGGCGTGCCGGTGGAACGCATCAATCCCTTCGGCCTTTTCAAAATCGCCGACGGGATGCAGAGCAGGCGCAAGGACCTCATGGGAGCTTCCGCTAATTTCGCGGTGTGCGCCGGCATGGCGGTGGGGCTGAAGTCAGAGGAAGCCGGTCAGGTGAACCTCATCTCAAAGGAAGAAAGCAAGCCTTTTCAGATATTGCAGACCGCCCTGAAGGCCGCGTCGATAGCGGCGGCAGCGGCGGCGGTGATATTTGCCGCGTATCTCGCTTTTTCGCAGATGCAAGAGGTCTCTTATCTGAAAAGCGAAACGGCGAGGCTGGAGAAGGAGGTCAGGAACGCTAAAACGAAACTGGGCAGCGTACAGGCCCAGCAGATAGACCTCAGCAAAGAAGAGGCCGGACTCTTGAACGATAAGGACCTTCTGCAGGCAAGGCTTAACCTAGTGGAGGGCGGCCGCCGCGCCCCCAAGGATTTTTCAAGGCTTCTAATCTCGCTGGCGGAAGTCTTGCCGGATGACGTATGGATCACGAAATTGAAATATAAAGGCGGGCGTTTGACGATAACCGGAGCTACCATAAAAACGGAGCTTATCCCAGCGCTGATAGAGGATATAAAGTCCGCAGACGCGTTTACGGGAGCGGAATTCAATTTTACCGAAAAAGACGCCGATTTTGAGATATTTAATTTTGAGATAGTGGCTGATGTAAGGTCATGATGGCTCATGGTTAGAATAAAGGCCTAATAGATGTTTGACGCGTTGATAGCGAAGTAAACTAAGCTTAAGACGAGAGAAAAGCTGCTGTCGGTCTTTTTCATAATCGTTATATCCGCAGCGCTATACCATAGATTGATATACAAGCCTCTTAAAAAGGACGGGGCTACCTACAAGTTCCAGACCCAGAAGCTGGAAAGCCGGCTGGAGGAGCTTAAGGCCCAGTTTCCCACCCTGGAAGAGCAGAGGGGAAGCATCAAAAGCGTAGAGGCTGAAAACGAAAAAGTCGACAAAAAGATCGTTGAGATAGACCGGACTATACCGTCCAAGAATGACGCATCGCGTCTGATATCGGAAATCACACGCAGGGCGACGGAGTTCGAATTATCATCCGTTCAGCAGAAGATGGAGGAGGGCGGCGTATATTCCCGGATCTATATAGAACTCGATTTCAATACCTCCTTCGATAAGGCGGTCGATTTTATAAAAAGAACGGAGGGCATATCCCCGTTTTTAAAAATCGAAGAGATGAGCATCTCAGAGCCTACGGCAAAGTCAAAGGCGCCGGGACTTGCGGTGTCAATGCTTCTCTCGTGCCTGCTGAGGGAAGATACGGAAGCGGCATGGGCTCCGGAAAAGAAAGACAGGGGAGTATCGGAAAAACCTGTCGAAGTAAGCAACATATTCGCGTCGAGGGCCAAACCGGCCGTGATCGATAAGAAGAAAGAGAAGACCAAGGCGGAAATGCAGTTGGAAGGCATCACTTATACGGCCTGGAACCAGACCGCTATTATAAATAACGATGTTGTCAAGGTAGGTATGTATGTGGGGACATACCAGGTAAAGGAGATAGGCCCCAATATCGTGATATTGACCGACGGAGTCGAAGAGATCGCCCTTTCTATAAAAAGATAACTTTTTCACGTTATGATTTGGGATTTCAAAAAGAAATTCTATGCCGATGAAAATCGCTGAAAAGTTATCGCGAAGCGATTTTCTTGCCCTTCAGTTTTTAGCGGGAGATATAGAGAATGAAGCATAAAGTGAAAAAAAAGAAAAAAATAGTACAGTCAATATCCTCATCGCTTTTTTTATTATCGTCTTTATTCATATTTATGGTCTTCTGTCTCAACGCCTCGGCTCAAGGTGCATCGCCTGCGGACACGGGTCCTGCGGCGAACGTCTCCATTACCGCTGATACAGCGCCTGAGATGCCGTTCGAACAAAGGCTGAAGATGAAGATAAGCGTAGATTACAAAGACGCCGACCTTCTTACGGTATTGAGATCGCTCTCATGGACTTATAAACTTAATATAGTGACAAGCCCCGATATCAAAGGTAAGGTGACGATCAGCCTTGAAGACGTGACGGTGAAAGAGGCGCTGGAAGCTATTATAGCCGTGAACGGCCTGGCGTACAGCATACGCAAGAACATCATATACGTCTCTCCCGGCGACGCCGAAGCCATAGAACTTGTAAGCGAAGTCATATTCTTGAAATACATGAAAGCGGCGGACGCCCAAAACCTGATGAGGAAGGCGGTCTCCGCTAAAGGCGACATAAAGATAGACGAGGTCGCGAACAGCCTTATAGTCACGGATTTCCCGTCCAATATTCAGAAAGTGAAGAACCTCCTTGAAAAGGTGGATGTCGCGCCGAGACAGGTGCTTATCGAAGCTAAGATCGTGGATATAACTTCTACGGACCTGGAGGCGCTGGGCGTTACGTATAATCTGGAGTACGCCCCGCAATCCGGCCTTTTTGATAGAGCCACTCACTATAATGAGGAGCTCGATTATACCATGAACCTCGCGGAGCAGTCATCCGATCTTACCGGAGGACAGTTCGTATTGGACACTCTGACGCTCAAACATCTTACGCTTACCGCTACCCTGGATGCTCTGGCAAGGGACGGGAAGGTCCATGTGCTTGCCTCGCCTTCGATAGCCGTCCTGAACGGGCAGGAGGCGCGCATAATAATAGGAGAGCGCTATCCTTATAAAGAGAGGACTCAGACTACCACCGGGACCACCGAGACGACAAAATTCGTCGATATCGGCACAACCCTGCGCGTACAGCCTCAGATAAACTATGACGGCTATATCACCATGAAAGTCCATCCCGAAGTCTCGTCTCTGGCGGCCGCCCTGGATGCCGGGCCCCGAGTGACGACGCGCGAGGCGGATACTACCGTCCGCGTGAGGGAAGGCGAGACTCTTGTCATAGGGGGCCTGATTAAACAGGACGATTCATCGTCCAAGGATAAAGTGCCTTACTTGGGCGATATCCCGCTTATAGGCGCATTATTTACGCGGAGCGAGCATGAGAACGAGCAGAAGGAATTGGCCGTGTTCATCACGCCTACTATACTCTATTCACGGGATGAGAAAGAAAAAGAACTTGGTTACGAAGACTCAAGGAAGCACGAGGTCTTTGTAAACCTGAAAAGACCGGCCGAGCTCAACATAGTGGAGAAACTATATAAGCAGGCAAGGGACCTGGACATGGGCCGCTCCCTCACAAGCAGGGGAAAGGCGAGAAAGGTCCGTAAAAACCAGGCCCTCGGGTTGTATGAGCATATCTATTATGAGTATCCGGACAGCATGAGGGCGCCTCAAGCGCTTTTATACGCAGGAAAGATATATCTGGAAGATTACGGTGATTATAAGCACGCGAAGGAGTCGTTCGCCCGGCTGATCTCGGACTATCCGGACTCCGGCTTCGCTTCGAAGGCTAAGGAATTATACACGATGGCGGAAGAGAAAGAAAGAGAGGAAAAGGGGGAAGTGACTAGAGCGGCTCCGTTTGAAGCGAGGCCGCTGAGAGCCATCGGCGAGATAATGCCGCCCCGGATGCTTAATTTGAATATTTTCGGAAACGGCGAAAAATAGCGATAAATAAAAAAAGAAAGGAAGACGGTCATGAGGGGAATATCGAATAAAAAGATATTAAGTTATCTCTTTGTGTTGTTTTCGTTGGCGCTGGCCTGTCCGCCCGTCCGGGCCCAGAGCCCGGAGGAATGGAGATCCGAATTGTGGAATATCCAGTCGCGGATAGAAGGACAGATGAGAGAACTCTCCAAAGAGAAGGAGGCGCTGGAGAACACGAATCAGGCGCTCGAGAGAAAGCTTGAGCAGATCACCGGCGACAACGAAGACATGGAGCTGCAGCTTAAGCACGTCGAGGCAAAGCTCAAAGAGTCCGCCACGAATAATTGGATCCTGAAAAAAGTGGTAGGCAGTCTGAAGGACGAGCGCGTGAGCCTTAAGAACGAACTGGCCGCCCTGGAAGAGAAATACGCGTCCGCCAAGGGTGAGATGGGCGTCTTAAGCGGGGAATTCGAAAAGGTCAGGCAGGATCTTTCAGCGAAACTCTCGCAAAGGGAAGCGGAGCTAAACAGGGCCGTCAAAGACCTCGATGAATCCGGCAAGGAAAAAGAATCGCTTGAAAGCCGCTTTAAATCGATCCAGACGGATTACTTCGCGCTTGAAAAAGAAAAGATGAGGCTTGAGGGCGAGATAACCGGCATAAGGAACAATGCGGCCGCTGTCAATTCTAAGATTAAGGACATGGATATGATAACCTCTTCACTGAGAAATGACCTAAGCGCCATGGAGGGTGAAAAGGCGCGTCTCGAGCAAGAGATCGCGGCCTTGAGAAGAGGACCCACGTTGGAAAAAGATGAGCTTCAGGCGAAGCTTAAGGATTCGCAGGCAAGCAACGCGGTCCTGCAGAAGGTGCTTCAATCCATGAAGGAGGAGTATGCCAGGGTCAAGGGGGAATTGGAGTCTATCGATACCGATTCTTCCTCAGCTAAAGCTGAGTTGGATTCCTTGAAGTCGGAGTTAAGCGCCGCCAAGCAGGAATTGGCGCGCGCTGTCTCGCAGAGAGAGATAGAGACGAAGGAGACGGAGGTCGATCTCGCCAAGGCCCTCGCGGAAAAAATACAATATCAAAGAGAAGCGGAGACGCTAAAGTCGAGGCTCCAAGATTCCGAGACCCTGACCGCGGGCCTCAAAAGCGATCTCCAGGCATTGAGGGATGAACGCGATGAGGCAAATGGTAAAGTCATGGAAGCCGTGTCCAAGAAACAAGGTCAGATAGATGAGATGACAAAACTAATATCGGAGAAAGACAAAGAGATATTAGCGCTAAAGAATGTAATCGCTAAGAACGAGGTCCAGCAAAAAGGGGCAGAGGCCAAACTTAACGAGGAGGTCGAGAAGGCAAATGCCGAGGCAGCTTCTTTCATGCAAGAATTGGTCAACGTAGCGAGCGAGCTGGACTTACGCGCAAAAGAATCAAAAAGGACAATAGAAAACCTCAGAGAAGTCACGTCGCAAAAAGAGTCCGTTATTGAGAAGTTGACAAAGGCGCTGTCGGAGAAAGATGCGGCGCTCGGTTTGTTAAAAAGCGAATTATCGCAGACCGAGGTGCGCTTGAACGACGCGGAAGCTAAACTCGGCAAAGAGGCGGAGACCGCGAAAATGGATGTAGATTCCCTCGGTAAAAAACTTGCGGCGGCCATGGCCGAAAACGCCCTGCTGAAGAATGATGTAAAAACCCTGGAATCCCAGCGCGCCCGGCTTCAAGACAGCCTTGTCCCCGTTAAAGAAGAATTAGTCAGGGCTGAGAGCAGCGTCGACACGTGGAGCAGGCAGCTCGAAGAAACGCGCGATAAGCTTTCAGCGGTCGTCTCTCAAAAAGAAGCCGCTATAGCGCAGCTGACGGGAATAATAGCAGAGAGAGATAAAAAGATAAGCGAGTTAAATAAATCTTTGTCTGAAAACGAAGCGAACTTGCTGGCGTTGGGAGATAAACTGACCGGGGGGTTCGACAAATTGAAGGGAGAGCGCGATGAGCTTAAAGGCACCGTGGCGTCTCTCGAGAAGGATCTGGCCGACGCTAAAAGCAAAGTATCTTCATGGAGAGCGAAATTTAACAGCGCCCGGAAACAATTAGCGGATGCCCCATTCTTAAAAGACGGCGTCGTTGAAGAGATGAGTAAAGACCTGAGCGAAAGCAAGACGGCTATAACCGAATTGACTAGAGAGCTGGCCCAGAAAGAAAAGAAGATAGATGCTCTCAACAAAGACCTCTTGGCCGAAAGGAACGAATTCACGTCATTGATCCGTAAGTCAGATCAGGCTCGTGCCGAAAAGGACGCGAAGATAAATGAATTGGAGGCAAAACTGAAGCAATCCATCGCCGGTAAGGGGGCGCTCGATGCGGAAGGTTATACAAAACCTAAAGAGGAGATCGACAAACTCAACGCCAAACTGCAGGAATACCGGATGGCAAAGACGCCCTCCAGGGGAAACCTCAGTGACGTGAAAACAGAAATCGCGAAACTGAAGAAAGAGAATTCCGAGATCCGCAAGAGGTTCGATGACTTAAGTGTCCTAGGCCCAAAAGATATCAAGACCTCCGGTGACTTGAGTACGATAGATAAGGCGGAGATCTACCGCGGCCTCGGCTATCTCTATTCACTGGAAGGAAATATGGCGCAGTCAATTAAATATTATAAGATGTCTCTCGAGATGAACCCCAGGGACAAGGATGTTTATTACAATCTGGGGTATATTTACGCGCAGAAGCGCGAATACGGCAAAGCGGCCGATTGTTATAAAAAAGCGATAAGAGGCATCGCCAGCGATAAGGACATCTATTACAATTTAGCCGTTATCTATGCGAAATACCTGAAGGACGAGGCCCAGTCCGAAGCTTATTACGACAAGTTTTTACAATACTGATAAGGTGACGGTATGCCGGTATATACCTACAAAGTCCGCGACAGGCAGGGGGATCTGGTCACCGGAACCCTGGAAGCCGTTGACGAGAAGAATCTTGTCTCAAAGCTGGACCGGCTGGGTTACAGCATCATAGAATTGATCCCCGAAAGGGCCGCTCAATCGTCGAAAGACAGCATCTTTGAAAGGTTCAGGCGCCTCGAAAGGCGTGAGGTGATCCTTTTTACCCGGCAGCTTGCAACGCTGCTTAAAACGGGCACATCTATCTCAACGAGCCTCACCACAGTCTGCGCCCAGACTCAGAATAAGCGCTTCAGGACTATCCTTGAGGACGTAAGCCAATCCGTCCATAGCGGGACGAGTTTCTCAGAAGCGCTATCCAAGCATCCAAAGGTGTTTTCAGAGCTTTTTGTAAGTATGGTCAAGGTGGGTGAAGCGGGCGGCATGCTGGATACGGTCCTGGAAAGACTGGCTGGCTTGGGCACCCAGGAGCTCGAGATGCAATCACGTATAAAGTCGGCGCTCGTTTACCCTATTGTGCTGGTAATAGTCGCCTTTGTCGTCGTGAATTTTTTGATCGTAGGCGTATTGCCTAAGTTCGTCGGCGTCTTCCGCGCCACGGGAGCCGAGCTTCCTATGCTGACGCAGATGGTCCTTTCTCTAAGCTATATAATGAGGAAGTTCTGGCTCTTGATAATGATAGTATTGGGCCTGGGGATAGCGTGGTTCAGGGCCTACATAAGTAAAGATGAGGGAAGATTCAGATTCCACAGTTTTATCATGAAGGTCCCGGTCTTCGGGGACCTCTTCAATAAGATCCAGGTCTCACGTTTCTGCAGGATACTTTCCGCTCTAATATCGTCAGGTATACCGCTGTTGCAGGCCCTCATGGTTGTAGAGAAGACCGTTACGAGCGTAGTCATACGCAGGGCCATTCAAAACATAAGAGAAGCAATAGCGCAGGGCAATCCTCTTGTGAATCAGTTCAAGGCGAGCGGCATGTTCTCCCCTATGGTGATACAGATGATTGCGACAGGGGAGAAAAGCGGTAAGCTCGACCAGATGCTTGAGGATGTAGCTTCGTTTTATGACCCTGAGATCGAATACACGATAAAAAACCTCACCTCGCTATTAGAGCCTTTCATGCTTCTTATAATGGGAATGATGGTGGCTTTTATAGCTCTATCGGTTCTATTGCCCATCTTCAATCTTATCAAAGTCTTCCGCTCATAACGTCTAATCAGATAATATTTTAATCGACTATATTGAGTTGATTTTTGTATCATATTGGTGTATACTCAATTTTGAATATTTTTAAATCTAAATAATTAATTAATAAGACCATTAATCGAATTATTATAACCAATAAGGCCGTCACGGCATAATTTATTAGAATGTGGAGTTGTTTATGAAACAAGGTTTTACGCTTTTAGAGCTGCTTATCGTAATCTCCATTATCGCGATCCTCGCGGCGGCAATTATCCCGAATTTTGTGGGTTTTGACGCGGAGGCGCGCCTCGCCGCCACGAAGACCAACCTGACGACTCTTCGCACAAGAGTAAGCCTGTTCCGTACTAAAGAGGGCAGATATCCCGAAAGGCTGGAAGAGCTTCTTGAAGTCACTTTCAACGATATGGGCGTGGAGAAGCCGTATCTGGATATGATACCCGTGGAGAACGTATCGGACAAGAAGGGCAACGCCGATGTGGATAACCTGACCTCCGATGATTTCGTACCGGGAGACGGCGGATGGGTCTACTTTACCGATAAGGCGAAAGTCGTGATCGACTGGGATACGCCGCTTGATTCGAGCTGGGGTAAGGCGGAGGGGGAAGTGCCGATGGAGTGGTAGGTTGCCATGGGCAGTAAGGGTATAATACTTCTTAATGTAGTGATCATCCTGTTGACCATCGCCCTGATCGGCGCGAGCCTGATGACGTTTTATTTCGCGGTGGATATATTCGCGCGGGTGGTGGCAAGCGGGACAAAAGCGTTCTATCTTGCCGAAGCCGGCATATCAAGGGGGGTGAATTATCTTAAGTCGGAGGCCTCAAAATTACATGCGGAGACAATCACGCTGGGCCCGCTTGAATTGGGCGAAGGCGAATATGTGGTCAGGATCGATTTTGTTCATTCTCTGATCAGTTCTACGGGGCGTGTGGGCGGCGTGGAGAAGACGCTGCAGCTTCAGTTTGATACACTGTAGATATCCGATGAGCGTGATAAAATAAATAATTGGCTTATTATATGTATGCTCAGATCGATAATAGGCAGGTGATGAGAAAATCCTTTAAGGTTCCCCTACCGCTTATCACCTCAAAAGACCCCCGTTTCCCCGTTTCCGCTTTTACCTACATAGAGCTATTGATAACCCTTACGATCATGGCGGTGCTTTTTGTGCCTGTAATGCAGCTGTTTTCTTTTTCACTCCAGGCCTCCGCCACATCCCAGGACCTTATAACCGCCACAAGTCTGGCGAGGTGGGAGATGGAGAGGATAAAGAATCTAAACGTGACAAAGGAAAAGCTTAGCGAGACCGGAGATCTTTT
>CAZYBX010000015.1:0-15537 GCA_964645565.1 uncultured Planctomycetia bacterium
CGGCGTAAAAATACTTCAGGAAAACGAGACCCCCCGGTACACCAGAGGCCTTCTAAACGACGGGAGCTGGTTTCTCCTGCAATTTACGGGAAAAGACGTGGGGGACAATTTTCTTCTGGGCCGGGATGTCGACGCGATAACCGGGGCGACCATAAGTTCCAGCGCTATAACGCGGGCCATTGAGACAGGCGCGAGGGCCGTTAGTGAAAAGGTCTTGTACCTCGAGGCGGCCCAAGAAAGCAGCGTGGAACATCTCCTGCTTCATCATCTGCTGTGGCAGGTAAATTTCATATTCCTGTGGATTATACTCGGCTTGGCCTTCCTGGCTTTTTTTAAAAAAAGCAGGCCGCTGCGATATCTCGTCCTCGGCCTCTCTATCGTCTATATCGGTTTCCTGAAAGGCGGTGGATTCTCCGTAATAGACGTTTTAAACATCTTTTCCCTGAATCTTCCCATATTTTTAAACAACCTCTACTGGTACAGCCTTATCATAATCGCAATAGGCCTGACGGTTATCGCGGGCAGGTTCTATTGCGGGTGGCTCTGTCCCTTCGGGGCGATTCTGGAAACTCTGCATAAAGCGGTCCCCCCGGAATATAAGTTTTCGGAAAATGCCGACAGGCATCTCAAGCTCGTCAAGTACGTTATTTTCGCGGTCCTGCTCACAATCGCGTTTCTGCTTTCGAGCAAGGATTCCGCTATTTATATCGCGGGTATTATTGAGCCCTTTGCTACATTTTTCAGGTTATACGGTAATCTAATCGCGTGGATATGGCTTATCACGATATTACTTATCTCATCGGTAGTATCGAGATTTTACTGCAAATACCTTTGCCCGCTGGGAGCGTTCTTTGCTCTATTGACCCTGGCGGCCTCTTTCCTGAAGATACCGCGGTTGAAAGTTGCGCTGGCGGAGGAAGACTGCAAAGGCTGCCGGTTAGCCGAAAAGATTTGCCAGATGGAGGCTATTTCGTACGACAATAAATCAAAGCGGCCCGGGATAGATGTAAAAGAGTGTTTTATGTGCGATACCTGCGCGGGCATCTGCCCGGCGCATAAAGAACAAAGACCGAAGAACGAAAATAATCAATAACCACAGAGAGGTTTATGATGGAAATCACAGATTATTACGCTGAATCCGTTACGGAAAAAATCGCGTATAGCGCCGGCAGAGGCGCGCGGAACATAAAAATTGTCACTCAAAACATTAATCCTCTTAAGGCGACCGGCGCGGTAATGGTATTATGGGGGACCGTAACCGGACTGGTTAATTTAAAGAGATACAAAAAAGGACAAATCACCAAAAAACAGGCGATCACAGCTACAGCCAGCGAATCGGTCGGCATGGGGTTGGCTGCCGGATTGGGTTTATTGGCCGACGGGATATTAAAAACCTATATCATCACAGCGGCATCGCCGGCAGTACTCCCGTTTGCCGTCGGCGTCGCCGTAACAACCGGCGTAAAGATCACATGGGACTGCAAAACAAAAAAGAACATGATCTGGTGCGAACGTAAAGGATGCCAAGAAACCGCTTCGGCGGCCGCATTGGCATAAAACAGGGCGGATTTAACCAAAAAGGACTGATTCAAAAAATGATCGAAGAAATATCACACATATCTTTAATAAACATCTCTGCCGTTGTGGCAGTACTGATACTAACCTTCGGGGCAATCTTTTCCAATCGCATGGACAGGACGGTCTGCGTAGTTTTGGGCGCAGCCTCAATGCTTATTGCCGGCTCGCTGTTAGGTTTTTATGACCAGCTCAAGGCATTTGAATCAATACAAATGAGCCCGATACTTATATTTATCAGCATGAGCATATTCTCGCTGCTTCTCGAACAACTGCACTTTTTTGATTACGTGGCCAAAAAAATGATTATCAGGACAAAAGGCGAGACGGTAAAAATTGTATGTATGTTATGCTTCATGACCTACGCAGCTTCATTGCTCGTAAATAATCTTACAACCATCCTTATAATCGTCCCCATTACCCTCTATATTTCGAGGGGCCTGAGCATAAACCCCGTCCCCATAGCCATTGCCGAAATAATAGCATCCAATATAGGCGGCGCCTCTACTATGATCGGAGATTTCCCCAATATGCTGATCGCTTCGACCACGGATCTTATGTTTATGGATTTCATGATCTATATGTTCCCGGTATGTTTTATATTATTTTTATGTCTTATCTGGTTCGTGAAACGCTCCGGCTTCTGTAGAATTACCGGAGACAGGGCGTCAATTTTGGATACAACCTTTATCAAAACTATTGAGGAAGAAGTGCGCAACCTGAATGTCGACTGGCCGGCGGTAAAACGCGTGATTTTTGTGTTGGCGGGCCTCATTGCAGCTTTTAACGTTCTGCCTTTTATCGGTATCAAGCCGGCCACCATCGCTCTTGCCGGCGGTTTCTTTGCCCTTGCCATGGAAAGAAAGCATGTTAAAAACGTGCTCAAGAAAGTGAGTTTTAGCGACATCATGTTTTTCACCTCTCTTTTTATTATCGTAGGAGCCGCTTTCCACTGCGGGCTTCTTAAAATCATTTCTGACGGCATAACCAATATGGCCATGGGCAACAGGGCGGTCTATCTTTTGCTGCTTATGTGGACGGCAGCAATTGTTACCGCTTTTTTAAACGCGGGCCCCGCAACGGCTTTTTTCGTTCCGGTCGCTATGCAGTCTTACTTCATCGCCTGCGGCAGCATATCCTGGTGGGCGTTATCTCTGGGGGTTTTAGCGGGTTCAAGCGCGACAATAACCGGAGCTACCGCCGGTATCGTAACGCAGACCCTGTTTGAGGAGAACGCCGCCTCGAGTACGAACGGTAAAAGCACGGGGCTTCTTACCTTCGGAAATTACGGCAAGAAGGGTATCCCCATAGCCATTATATTTCTTGCGGTATCGAGTATTTATATCGTTTTTTTGTGCGCCGTAGGGGGCCCGCGGCAATAAGTTTTTAAAACAAGGGTTAGAAAATGCGCAAAGCTACTCAATGGATAGCGGCTAAATTCATTAAAGACCACCGTAGGATTAACGATCTCACGGTAAGGGCGAGGTACGGCTCTCTCGAGGGATGGGTGAGCATTATAGGCAATACCATACTGTTCTCGATTAAAATAATCGCGGCGCTGTCGATCAAAAGCGTCTCTCTTACCGCCGATGCCGTGCACACCCTGGCCGATTCCGCCACTTCGGTGGTAATCTTGATCGGATTTAAAATGGCGAAGAAGCCTTCGGACAAAGAGCATCCTTTCGGCCACGGTAAAATGGAGTTTTTGGCGACACTTATTGTATCGGTCCTGCTCTTTGTCGCGGGTATTGAGCTTTTGGAAAAATCGATTCATAATATCATTACCCCTGTTACTTCCACTGCTTCAATTACCATTATCCTGATAATCGTGGGAACGATAATCATAAAGGAGATGATGGCGCGATTTTCTTATGCGCTCGGAGATATTATTGACTCCAAGGCGCTCAGGGCAGACGCCCTGCATCACAGAAGCGACGTTATTGCCACAGGGCTTGTCGTCGCGGCGCTTATTGCTTCGCGTTTTGGTTATACGCGCCTGGACGGTATAATGGGAGTCTTCGTATCCGGGATTATATTCTATTCGGCATACGAAATAGCTAAAGAGGCCGCCAACCCGCTTTTGGGGGAGGCGCCGTCAAAGGAAATAATAAAAGAAATAGAAAGTATTGCGAAAAAACACGACGGCGTGCTGGGGGTGCACGATATAATATTCAGCGACTACGCATCTACCCGGATCATCGTACTGCACATAGAGGTATCGGATAAAAAAACGGCATCAAGCCTGCACGCTCTTTCGGAAGCGATAGAGGAAGAAATAAGCGGGAGGTTCGGCGGGACAACTGTCGTGCACATAGACCCTATAAACAAGGATCACCCCCAATACGAAGCCATCGCCCGGGCGATAAAGGAAATAATTTCTGAAGACAAGCGCGTGAATTCCTTTCACGAACTGAGGATCGTCGGATGCGGCGCCGAGAAGTGCAATGTGGTATTTGACATAGCCCTGCGGGAAGACGTAAATGAGCAGGAGAATTACGACATAGTCAGGTCCATACAGGAACGATTCAAGGCCCGTTTCCCAAAGATGAAAACCATCATTAAGGCCGAGCCAAAGTATAAGTATAACCTATAGTAATCAGGAGTCGGATCATGGAATTAAACGCCTACGAAAAAAAGGCCCTCCGCGAGATAAGTAAGTGGGAAAGAAATAAGCACGAGGGTTTTCACAAGAAGATACTCGACATCACCTCTAAGCCGGTGGACTATGTTTTTAAGAAAATCGGACCTGACCGGCTCCGTAAAGTCGAGGGAGTGGTCGAAAAAACCGTTCGCACCCTTCTTTTCGCGTCAACGTTCGTTGTGAACTCCAGGGAACTGATAGACCGGGCTAAGAAAAAAGGAATAATATTAAAATCGATCGATGAACTAAAAAAGTGCGACCTTAAAATGCTTGATGAGTGCAACAAGGAGCATATCAACTTCCATGAAAAAACCGCGGCTGTTCAAGGAGCTATATTGGGATTAGGCGGCATCCTTACGGCAACCGCCGACCTTACTACGCTTATTGTAGAGGATTTTCACATGATTCAGGAAATAGCGTTTTGTTACGGCTACGATCCGAACGACCTGATTGAAAAAGAGATAATACTCAGGATTATTGAAGCGGCTATCGGGGGATCTGAGATGAAATTCCGCGCGCTCAAAGAGATTGACGAGCTAAAGAAAATCAAAAAGAGAAGAAGGAAAGCAAAAGTACAAAAAAAAGGCGTCTCTATCCTGGGGGCGAAAGCGCTCGAAGAAACTGTGGAAAACATCGCCGTCGCTCTCCTTATCAGGCTGCTACCGAGAACGCTGCCGGTAATATCGATAGCCGTCAGCGCTCACTCCAATCACGAAATCATCGAGCATACCGGAAACACTTCCTTTATGGTATACAGAAAAAGGTTTATCGCAAGGAAAAGAGATCTGTAAGCTTGAGTTTTCAGCATACAAGCACACCTATCATCCCCGCCCCCACGAGGGTATGCCCAAGTATCGTAATCCTGGCGGCTTCTTTCAATCTCTCTAAATCCCCGTAATGGTCCTTTATTATAAAAGCGGGTTTGATGTAAAGCGGGTACAATAATAATAAAAAAAGCGCCTTAAGAGGTAAAACCCTGAGAAAGACACACGCGATAGTGGAAAGAAAGGCGCAGTCAACAAGAAGCGCGTATCCCCAAAACGCCTTCTCTGGTCCTATGCGGACAACGATATTATTCTTGCCTACGGCTTTATCTACCCCGCGGTCCGGGACTTCGTTGCAATATAGAATCGCTGTTACAAGAAAGGAAACCGGAAGCGACAGCAGCACCACATCCATTCCAAAGAGTGAGCCTTTCGCAATCGTGTAAGAGCCGCAGACTATCGCGGCCCCGAAAAGGATGAATATAACCGCTTCGCCAATGCCCCTGTAAGCCAGTTTTAAGGGCGGCGCCGTATAGGCAATTGCCAGGAACAATATAAGTACGCCGAACAAGATTACAGGGATATCTTTTAAGATAAATTGCAAGGCTATAACAGATAAAAGAGAGAGGGATACAAAAACCATACCGGCAAGAAGAACGGTTTTTTCGCTCAAAAGCCCCTTTTGTATAACCTTGGAACCGCCAAAAAAAATATGATCTCTTTTATCCTGCCAGTCACAACCGCTTTTTGAATCGAAATAGTCATTTAAGACATTGGCTCCTAAATGAGCGCATATAACGGCGAGCAGACCCATAAAAAAACGCGGCGTCAAGATGCCCATGCCTTCTACGCGGCGGACATACGCCGCGCCTATCAAATAAGGTATAATGCCGGCTGTGAGAAAAGGGAGTCTCAGTAATTTTATAAAATTGCGGAAGGTATTGAGGGCGGGCATGCGGGCCTCTCTTTACTTAGCTTCCCACTTATCGACTATTTGAGCTATGCGTTTCTGGACTTTTCCCTTAAGCTCGGCATCCTGAAGGAGGTCATTCAGAATCGCCTCGTGTTCCCTCGCCATACGGATAATCTCCTTTTTTAACTCCTCATTTTTCTTCTCCAGCCTGTACTTTTCGATTCCGTGCGACAGGGGGTAAACGATCTTGTCCTTATTGTCTATCGGCTTTAAGATATAGTCAAAGGCGCCTTCCTTGACGGCATCCTGGCAGCTCTCGAGAGTGCCAAAGCCGGTGAGAAATATCAAAGGTATCTTCAGCTTCTTCTCGTTTAGATATCGCAAGACTTCAAGGCCTGACTTGCCCGGCATCTTCAAATCGCAGATAATGGCCTCGATTTCCTCGTCCTCTTTTAAAACCTTACAGGCCGCATCATAACAATGCGCCGTAAGTACCTCAAATCCGCACGCGTCCAAAAGCTCCCCCAGGGATTCCCTTATGGCCTCTTCGTCGTCCACTAATAGCACGCGTCCATCCATCTTCTTCTTTGCCATAGTGCTACCTCCTAATCGTATCCTTTCAGCTCGGCCTCGATTTTTCGCATCAGAGTTTCGTCATCAGCCAGATCCCTGTCTTTATCCAGAGGAAGCGCAAAGTAAAACAGCTTCTTATCCTCAATCCTGATAAAGCCTATTATGCCTCTGTGGTTTTTAATGATATTGCGGGAGATGGCAAGCCCCAGGCCTGTCCCGTCTTGGGACCCTTTAGTGGTAAAGAAGGGGCTGAAAAGTTTTTCTTCCGTTCCCGCTTCGATAGGCTTTCCGTTATCGATGACCCCTACGCAAACCGCCCCGGCATCCTTCAACATTTTAGAGAAAATTTTTACCCTGCCGCCCGGCTTCTCATGGTAGACGTCATCGATGGCGTCTCTCGCGTTGACCAAAAAATTTATGACCACATCCTGAACATAGTACCTGTCTATATATATCTTTGGGGTCTTTTCATCCAATTCCAGGCTCAGCTCGATATTGTGGTCCTTAAGCTGCTGGTTGAGCAGCAACAGCGAATCTTTTACCGGGATATTTATATCCTCATTTACCATTGCTCCGGAGCGGGTCTTGGAATAATCGCTTACCCTTTGCACGATCGACCCGAGGCGGTTAAACTGCTCTTTGATCTTGTTTATTTTGTCTTTTAGTTTTTCATCCCGGCAGACCACTTCGTTCATCAAAAGCGTCTCTATGTGGGTGGATATGGCCATGAGCGGCTGGTTCATCTCATGCGCGACACCCGCGCTCATCTTGCCCATAGCGGTTATCTTGCCGGCATGCATGATCTGAGCCTCGGACTCCTTGATGTCCTTCGGAGCCTTTTCCAGCTTGATCATCCCCGCATCGCCTACATAATTGGTTCGTTTGACCTTGTCGATCGATTGGATCTTCTGCAATATCGACTTTACTTTATCAAGCTCCTTTTTTATATTCCCTATGGTCCGGGATTCCCTATCGTCCTTTTTCATCTTTGCCGCAAGCACACCGATATATGCGTACGCCGCCGTCAGGGGCTGGTTCATGTTGTGGTTGTAGGTAGCGATCATGTCCTTGACGGTCCTCAGTTTTTCCAACTCAACACGCTCATTCTCAAGCCATTTTATTCTCAGGTGCGCCGCCACCCTCGCCTTTAACTCTTCCGGATTTATGGGTTTTGTTATATAATCAGCCGCGCCCATTTGGAATCCCCTGATCTTATCCCTGGTCTCTTCCACAGCCGTAATAAAAAGAATGGGGATATCCTTATACTTTGTGTCGGCCTTTAACTCCCGGCAGACCTCGAAACCGTCCATTGCCGGCATCAATATATCAAGCAATATGATATCAGGCCTGTCTTTCTCTATCATCTCCAGAGCAGCCATCCCTGAATTGGCCTCTATGATAACATAACCTTCCCCGCCCTTGGAAAATATGTGCTTCAGAAGCTTTCTGGTTGTCGCGTCATCATCGACGATCAGGATCTTTGCCATCGTTTTATGCCTCCTCCCCAAATAGTATATCCACTGCTGTTTTATGCAAAAGCTTATCGGATCCCGCCTCAACCTCTCTTTTTTTAAACAAGCCTTCGCAGCTCTTCCATGGCCTCCTTTAACGCCTGCAAGTTCTTCGTTATAGCCTGTTTATTCCTGCCGGCCTTGGCGGCCATCTCAATGGATTTCGCAATCCCCTGCATCTCTGTTATCCTCAAATTTCCCGATGAACCTTTGATTTCATGCGCGATTTTTGCCATCTCGCCGAAATTATCGGCCGCTATTGTTTGACCCAGCTTTTTAATTTTTTTTTCAGTCTGCGCGATAAAATCCCTAAAAAGCTCGGCATATGCCTCCTCATCAATGCCGAGCTCAGCGGTGATCTTCTTCTTGTCCGGTTTCATCATGCGCGCCTTCCTTCGCCTATCTTCATCCCGCCCTTCCTTTGTCCCGATCTCTCTTACCGAGCTCCATGTTCTTTAACTTAAGGTTCTTGATCTCATTCTCATACTTCTGGATGATATCGTCCATATGAATGGATTTGCGAAACTCGTCAAACTCTTTCCCCCGGGCAAACTTGGCGATCAATTCCACGTTATCTTTTGTCTTCTCGTTCAGGAGCCCTATCTTCATCTTATTCTCTTCTAAGAGCCGTTTTATCTCATGGGAGGATTTCTTCTGCTCGCCTATTGTACGCTCCAGGAAGGCAAGATCCGATTCAATCATTTTCAGCGTCACAGTATCCCCCTCGAGCTTCTTTTGCCCCGTATTAAACTCTTCCAGCTCTTTTTTTACTTTATCGTGCTCGTTTTTCGCCCCCTGAAGCTCCTTATCTTTATTCGATATAAGGGTGTCTTTCTTTGCCAGTTCCGTCTCCATTCCTTTGTATTCGGAAAAATTGGTATTATAGTCCCTGATAATCGAAATAATCGCATATATCATCGATACAAAAGCTGCCGTTATGGCGCTCACACTAAAAATTAAGAAAGAATCCATATTTTTGATCCTCTGCTGTTCCTATTTATCTTTATCTTTTTCGCCTTTGGCCGGCGGCGATTCGGGCCTGCCGCCTCTCATCCTCCTGAGATGTCTCAGGCTCTTGTCAATACCTTTCGACTCTTTCTCGTCGATCCCTATCTCTTCTATATTGCTTTCGATCTTTTCGTGAAGAAAGAGCCTTGAAAGGTCGACAAGTTCGCTCTCCGCCGCATCTTTAATCTCCCTTATCTTGGTTTCTCTTCCGGGGCCTGTCATTCCCTTCAATTCTTTCAACATGTTCAATACCCTATCCGATATCTTATCGCCCAAGGCGTCCAGAGAGCCCTGGACCAGTTTTTCCAGGTGTATCTTAAAATCTTCATCGGAAACGGCTTTCCTTATCCCCTTGGGTTTAGCCTCTTGAGATTCGGCTAAAATATTTTTAAGTCTCGTATTTACCGAGTTCGTGTCATCTATGAATCTGGCAAGCCACGCTGCTATTGATAAAAGTTCTTCCTCCAGCTCGGCCTGAGTCTGCCTTACGGCTTTTGCGCGTTTAGTTAAATCATCGACCTGGTTAATATCCACTTCTTCTTTCCGCATTAATCGCGTTAAACAGGCAGCCTCGCGAAACGCTGGTGAAGGGTTCATCGGCAAGCTTCATATTGCCTATGTCGAACCCCATATCCACGGATTTGATCTCCTGCTTTACTACATGCATAAAATCGCCTACCATAGATGCTCCGCCGGCGAAGACGATATCAACCGGTCCTTTAAAGTTTGGGGTGTCTTTGTTCTTCCCAAATACCTGAGCTATGTTTTCTAAAAAATGATGTATATAATTCCTGTAATAAATGGCGATGGCCTCCTCTTCCCTTGTTTTAGGCCTTTTAAGGCTCAGGCCCTGTTCTTTAAGCGAGGTTACCCTGCTCGCATGAATCCCCAGGACAGAGGCCGCGCTTCTATCTATCCAGTCACCGCCCCTTGTGATGGAAAAAGATAATACAGGAACGGATTTGAAAGCGGCGCATATATTCACCATACCGCCGCCGCAAGAGACGCCTATTCCGGTGAAATCCTTATATTCCAGTTCGGAGAGAACCACGGCATAGCCTTCATCTACGATTAAAGGTTCAAACCCGATATTTCGTAAAATCCCCTCAAATACACCCCTATGATATACTGTATCCTGTTCTCTGTCGATTGGCTGGGCGGGAATGGAAAAGCAACAGGCCTCCTTTTCGACACGCGGGGCCCATAGGATATTTTCAATCAGAAGCCTTAATATGGGAATAGATTGGCCTTCGCTCGGATTTAATATGCCTGCGCTCATCGAGCGCTGCGTCTCCCTGTTAAAGATATTGGCGAGCTCAAGGGCAAGGTTCCCCAGGACATACATCTCATTCTCAAGGGCCGCGTATTTTATCCTGAGTTTAGACAAGAGCTCCCCTGTTGATGAGTCATTTCTGACCGACAGGAAGGCGTTACGCTCATTTTTGACGAAAACGCGGTTTGCCTCCACCTCGCGCGCCGCGACAAGGTAGGAGGTCCCTATATCGAGGCCGACACCGGTTCTTTCAGAGGCCTTTTTTCTGCCGGACGCGGCTGCCTTCGGCAACTCAAGGGGGGTCTCCTCCTCTACGGATTCCGTTTCCGGTTCTTCGGGCTCTTCGATGGGGGAGGGCGTGGGTTCCTCCACGATCTCCTTGACGGGAATCTCCAGTTCAATGGGCCTGTCGACTTTTTCCCCACGCATGCGCCTTTTAAGATAGTCATTTATGAGGCGCAGCTTATTGCGCATCTCCTCCAAGGAAATGTCTCTGACATCGGGAAGGATACAGGTTGTCTTTGGTTCGCTGATCCGGCGGGGTTCTTTACTTACCGTAGCATACTTCTTTACTCTCTTATTGACCTTTAATAATCTATCTCTTACCCTTTCAAGCTCCTCATCAAATGATATATTGTCTTTCTCTGCCATAAGCGCCATGCCTTCGTGTTTGTCTTTATAGCCGCGATTATTTTTAATGGCCGGCCTTTTCGATATAGCTTATGCGCCGGTTTCACCCAGCGCCGCTAAAAGACATCCCTTGGCCGTGGCGTATAATGGCTCTTCAGCCAGTCTCACATCGTTTATAGGGATAGGGAAGTCCAACTTGTTAAGCTCTTCCTTGAATACATCGACAAACCCCCCTATCATGGATGAACCGCCGGCGCATGCAATATCAACAGGATCAGGGAACTGTGGAACCTGCTCAGCAGTTTCAAACTTGTTTTTTATATTTGTCAGAGTGTAATTTATGAGATTCCGGTAGTAAATAACAACGGCTTCCTCTTCGCGGTTCTTAGGTTTGTTTATATTTATCCCTTTCTCCTTAATTGCCGTCGCCCTATTCTGCTTTATGCCTAATACTTGAGCAACGTTTTTATCGATCCAATCTCCCGCGCGGCTTGTGGAAAAGCTTATTGCCGGTATGGTTTTATAGCTGACGCACACGTTGAACATGCCTCCGCCGCATGATATACCGATACCCGTAAAATCCTTTTCTCCCAGTTCGCTGAATACAATGGCATGCCCTTCATTCAGCGGCTTGGCCTTATAACCCAGGTTTTTTAATGCCCCGCCTATTACGCTGGAATGGTATACGACGTTATAATCCGCATCAATAGGGTCTGCCGGTACGGCATAATAACAAAGCTGGTCTTTTTCGCTTGCCTTTCCTATGACCGCATCGATTAAAAGGCCGAATATCTGCACTGCATCGGCTTCACCGGGGCTTATGACCCCGTCTTTCATGGGACGACGCACGGTTTTATTCATTATATTCGCAAGTTCAAAGGCGGCGTCCCCCAATACATATACCTTTTTTCCCATTTCGGCATACTTTATCTTCTGCTGTTTCAGCATATTCTTCGTGAAAGGGTTTATATCTATATCTAAAAAAGTATGCCGTATTTTTTTGATCTTAGTCTTATTATCGGCATCCAGCATGGCGCCGACCAGGTTCATTGTCCCGACATCCAACCCCTTAATCTGTTTTGCCATGTCATATCTCCTTTATCCACCGGTAAAATAATTATTGCTTTTTAGACAGCGCCTTTTTTCTCTTGTAATAATGCTCTCTGGCCTTAGCCCTGGTATCCGCAAGCATCACACGTATTTCATCCAGGCTTTCTCTTGCCTTCTCCAGTTCCTTCGCGGTTTTATCTCTTTCCATAACGGCGTTACTTACTTCCTCTTCAGCGTGTTCCAGCTTACCCTGCAGCTCTTCCTTCTCTTCTTCAAGCAGGGTTATCTGATTTTGAAAACTCTGTACCGTCTTATTAGTGCTGTTAAGCTCAAGCTCGACCTGCTCTACCCTTGTGTCCCTCGCCTCTATGTCCTTTGTAAGTGTCTCAAGATTTTTCTCAATTTCTTTTATAAGGACGTCCTTCTGCTTGCCCTCCTCTAACAAGGCCCTCGTCTTCTCGCTTGCCTCGAGCTGCTCATTCTCAAGAAACTCAAGTTGTGAGCTCAGCTCCTCTTGAGATACTATCGCGCTTTTAAGATCCTTTACCTTGGCATCCAAACCGGCGGCTTTTGCTTCCGCCTTTTGAAGCTTGTCTTTTAAGGAAGCGATTTCTTCTTCCTGGGTTTCTTTTATGCTGAAAGCCGCATCTAATTGCTTCTCAAGGTCCGAGATAAGCTCAAAAACGCTTATTTTTTCCTCATCGGGAGACATCAGGTGTTTTGCGGGTCTTTCTGCCTCGCGCCTGATTGCAGCAACCTTACTTTTGACTTCGCGTGACGGCATTTCCCGCGTCAAAGTCGACTGAAGCAGCGGATTATCTATTTTTCTTACTTTTCCTGCGGCCTTTTTTGTTCTTTTTGCCATTTATGACCTCCCTGGCTAACTTTGCATACGCCTCAGCCCCTTTCGATCTGTTATCATATTTATAAACGGGCAAGTGCGCATTATGGGCTTCTTCAAGCTTGATATTTTCGGGTATAATTGTATTAAATACCTTTCTTTTGAAGTATTTCTGTATGGCGGTCTTTGCCTCATTAGTTACAACCCTTTCGCGAAAACGCGTAATGACAACCCCTAAAAGGTCTATGTCCGACTCCAGACCCTCTCTCACGTTTTCCACAATCTCTTCCAAAAGCTTTATCCCCTTAAGCGAGAAAAAATCGGGGCATATCGGAACAATAAGTTCATTACAGGCAGTTAAGGCGTTAACCGTCAATAAACCAAGCGACGGAGGCGCATCTATAATAAGATAGTCATACTTTACGCGCCTGGTATAATGAAAAAGCATTTTTTCGCGGCCTATCTGCTCGGATATGCGCATGGCCGCGCCTGATAAGCCTATATCGCTGGGAACGACATCTATGCCGAATTCATCGGAATGCTGGATTACCTCTTCTATCTTTATCTTATTCACTATAACGTCATAAATCGTACGCTCGAAGTTTGAACCGCCGAATATGGCGGAGGTAGCGGAATTCTGCGGGTCCATATCGATCAAAAGCACTTTAAAACCATTACGCGCCAGTTCCGCGGCCAAATTTACAGAGCTGGTCGTCTTGGCCACGCCGCCTTTTTGGTTTGCTACAACTATTCTTCTCATCCTTTGCCGCCCTATTCTTTGTTAAAGAGGGCCGTAACCTTGCCCGCTAATACCCCCGCTTCGAAAGAAACTGAGTCCATAAAACTTTTTCCGGAAGTTACTTTATTGATTTTTTCCGCTTGTTCGCGCAGGAGCGGCGTTAAAATTACTTTTTCCGTTATGGCGTGTTCTTTACATTTACCGCCGCTAACAGCCTTTTTCCGACAGCCCCCTACGGCACATTGTTTATACCTCTTGGCTTCAGCCAAAATATCTCCTTCGTTAAGTACAGCGTATCGCGTTTGGTGCAAAACTAACGATCAAAGACAGGCTGAGAAACGCGGACTAAGCGCTGGCGTATCCTTCCTTGAAGGACTTCTTAGCGCCTTCGATGACCTTGGATGTCGTCTTTTTAACGTTTTCCACGGATTCCTTGGCTTTATTAAGCAGCTTGGGGTTCTTTTTCTTGACAATCTTGTATCCCACCAAACCCACGAAAACTACGCCTACCGCCGTAGCTGCTGCCGCTAAAAGGCCTTTCTCGATAGCCATATCTTACCTCCTCGTATTTATCTGCGTGGCAGAAGGACTGCCTGATTATCACGCCACCAAAAACGCCATGCCTCGATGGCTTCTTCCTTGTCCTTCGTTGAGCCGCTAATCTTGAAACCAAAGTTCTCACCCGTGATCTTCCTCAATGATTCCACGGCGCTTTTTTGTATCTCCCTGGCGGGATCGCTCAAAAACGTAATTAAAGCCGATATTGCCCCCCGCAATTTGAAGGCGCCCGATATCTGAATGGCCGTTTTCCTGACATGATTATCAACATCGTGGAGCAGCATCAACGCCTGAGGGGCGCACTCAGCCCCATATGTCCAGCATAACAGATTAAGGGCCTGCCTCCTTATTTCAGCGTCTTCATCTTTAAGGGCCGACAAAAAGACGGAAAAAGCTTCCCGGTCTTTATATTTCGAAACGGCCCGCATGGCCGCCAGCTTTATTGAGGGATTTTTGTGTTCCAAAAAATCCATAAACACCGTCTTCTCCACAGTGCCGTCATCATTCAAATCGGAAAGGGTATTCAAAAGTTCAATAACCTGCAGCGGGTCTTCTTTTTTCTTAAGCAGCCTTTTCAATATCTCCAAAGCCGTCCCCCTTGAAAGCCTCTTAAGCTGTTCCAGCGCTTCATCGCGTGTTTTTGTAAGCTTGGAATCAAAATCCCTGACATAAATTTCGGCCTGTACGCGTTCAAGTTTGCTTTCAAAGTCCATACCCCCAAGAAGAGACTCCATATCTGTTGCGTTTTCTTCTTTCTCTAAGCCGGCGCCGGATGTTTTCTGAGCTTTTCGGAAGGGAAGGTTCATTGCGGGTCTGGCCTCTAATGGCTTGGTCTTCACAGAAGCCGCGCTTGGCCGTTCCTCTGCCGCACCACTTTTGGCATAGAGGGGCTTTTCTGTTTCTCTCTCTTCCGGCTTCATGAAAGGGAATGCAAAATAAAATCCGTTGCGGACCGACCTGCTGGCCGATCCCAAAAAACGCATTGCCCCGTTGGTCGCCCTTATAACGTAATTCTCTTCTTTTTTTTCCATGTCACAACCTTTACTATTATAACAATATATACATTATAAAATATGAAATGTCAAGTCAAACGTTGGAGACCGGGTTCATTTTACTCTTTACGTACTCAATAAGCTCTGATATGCGCTCTATTTCGATCTCCAGGTCCTTACCCATATGCGCATAAATCAATACCAGCTTACCGTCTTTATACCATTCATAAAATTTCTGCCCCAGCCGGCGATAATGCCCTTTCCGGCTCCCGGCTTCCGACCCCTGACTCGTGACCATATAGCTTAAGTTTCTCACTCCATTATATCGCGAAAGATCTCTGTAAAACTATCTTTCGTGATTTTTGCGGCTCTGCCCGTATTATATGAGACGTCACATAAAACGTCTCTTATGGTTATGCCGCTTAGATTTCGCTTAATACGGGAGTACATCTCCTTGAACATTGAAACT
>CAZYBX010000016.1:0-15399 GCA_964645565.1 uncultured Planctomycetia bacterium
GTGAAGGAGCTGTTGGAGCAGGCGGCGAACGTTGATGAATTCTGCAAGGACTGTTTTCTCGCCACAGGCGCGAACGACCCCTCCCACATAATAGAGGTCTCAGAGTTCAAATGCCCGCTGGGCTTAAGCATATTCGCTATTCCCATAAAAGCCGTCGGCGATATGATAGCGGGGCACGTGATAGTGGGGCCGCTGATCCTGAAGGCCAGAAAGACTTTGGCGGAATACCGGGAGGATGCGAAGAGGCTGGGCGTGCCTCTGGATGAGTTGACGGATGCGCTTATAGAGATAAACGTATTCACGTATAATAGAGTCCATTTTATCACCGACCTGCTTACGAAGATATTTTCCTATATTGTGCAGACCGGCTGTCATAAGAAGAGGCTCGGGGAGATCGCGCCGAAGATCGCGGAGATGGACCCGATGTTCTCGCGTTATTATGAGGAGAAGATACTGAACGCCTTGCTGAACGCGTGCGCTTTGGCGCTGGACGCGGATTCCGGCTCGGTGATGATACTCGATAAGAAGACGAATTCATTGCATATAAAAGTGTCCTGGTCGCCGCTACCGCGCAGCCGCTGATCCTGCCCAAGGATAAGGACAAGCAGGGGATAGGAGACAAGCTGAAGAGAAAGAACATCAAGTCCTCGATGGTGGTGCCCCTCGGTAAGATGTCCAAAGAAAACGTGAAAGACCTTTACGGCGTAATCAACCTGAACGTCGCGCGCAAAGAGCGGGACTTCTCCGAAAAGGACACCGCGCTCGTCCAGGAGCTCACGAATCTCGCCAGTATCGCCCTCGCCGGCATCCAGCACGCCGACAATGTTCCCCCGGAATAATTTGCCGCCCTTTTAGGGACGTGCCACTTAGGGACGTGCCACTTGGGGACGTGCCACTTAGGGACGCCAAAAATCTAACTATTCGTCATTCTTAAAAATAGGTGACTGTCACCGCTACAAATTAGCTTGCGATTTTTCTTGACATCTGCCGACGGATATGTTAAAATCCGCGTCTACTTGAGGATATTATCATGAAGACATATATGGCGAAAAAAGGGGAAATAAAGAAAGAATGGTTCGTCGCCGACGCTGACGGTAAGGTATTGGGACGCCTGGCCACGAGAGTGGCCACGGTCCTGTGCGGAAAGCACAAGCCTGCCTATACGCCGCACGTCGATACGGGCGACTTTGTGATAGTGCTGAACGCCGACAGGATCCGCGTCACCGGCAAGAGGCGCACCGACAAGATATACAGGACCTATTCCGGGTATCCGGGCGGCCAGAAAG
Source organism: uncultured Planctomycetia bacterium (assembly GCA_964645565.1). Lineage (GTDB taxonomy): Bacteria > Omnitrophota > Gorgyraeia > JAHIPI01 > JAHIPI01 > BS750m-G14. The sequence continues at coordinate 1,287 of CAZYBX010000016.1, forward strand.
AGATGAATTTCGAGACGCTTATGCAGAAGAAGCCTAAAGAGGCGGTCAGTCTCGCCGTCCAGCGCATGCTCCCCAAGAGCAAGCTCGGCAGGAAGATGTTCAAGAAGCTTAAGCTATATACGGCATCGGAAAAACCGAATGTGCCGAAAAACGCGATAGAGATAGCGATATGATAGAAGTCATCAGTGCCATAGGGAGAAGAAAAGAATCGGTTGCGAGGGTATTCCTCTATCCGGGTTCGGGGAAGGTGGATGTGAACCAGCTTTCTCTGGACGCGTATTTTCCCATGGAGTCCCAGCGCATCAATATAAGGAAGATGTTCGACCTGGCTGAGTTATTGAAGAAGTACGACATTACGGCCACCGTAAAAGGCGGCGGAAAGAGCGGCCAGGTGGGGGCGTTGAGGCTGGCTATCGCCAGAGCAGTCGTGAAGGTGGAGCCTACTCACAAGAAGAAGCTTAAGACCGCCGGAGTCCTCACGCGCGACCCGAGGATGAAGGAGCGGAAGAAGTACGGCCGGAAGCGCGCCCGAAGGAGGTTCCAGTACACGAAGAGATAATCTGGATTTTGTTCAAAATTGATATCGACGGGAAGAAATAGCCTACCCAGTTAATCTCGACGGAAAAGAGTTGACAGGGTGGGCTTTTTAATTTATAATCGAAATAATTCGTTAAATCAAAAAAGGGGGAGAGCGTGATAAGGGTGAGTATTGTGGGCGCGACGGGTTATACCGGCGAGGAGCTTGTTACTATTTTAGCCGGGCATAGCGGAGTCAAGCTGACTTCGCTCAGCGCGATAATCGACAGACCGGCGGCGATCTCCGAAGTCTTTCCGAGATTGAAGGGCGTATGCGACATCGTCTGTAAAAACCTCGACGTGAAAGAGGCCGTCGATTCCTGCGACGTGGCGTTTCTGGCGCTCCCGCACACCGTATCCATGCAGTACGCTCCGATTTTTCTGAAGAGCGGCAAAAAGGTGATAGACCTGAGTGCGGACTACAGATTGCCGGCGCCGCTTTATGAGGAATGGTATAAAAAGAGTCATTCGGATAAAGTCAACCTTGAAAGCGCGGTCTACGGACTGCCTGAACTATATAGAGAAAAGATAAAGCATTGTAAATTGCTCGCGAACCCCGGCTGTTATCCGACAAGCGTGATACTCGCCGTGGCGCCGCTCGTGAAAAAAGGCGCGGTCGAGTTAAGCGGCATCATCGCCGATTCCAAAAGCGGCATAACGGGCGCAGGAAGAAAAGCGGCCATACCGTTATTGTTCGGCGAAGTGGCCGACAATTTCAAAGCCTACAAGATAGGCGAGCATCAGCACGCTCCGGAGATCATAGAGAAGCTTGCGGATATAGCCGGGGGCGCCGTGGGCGTGCTTTTTGTGCCGCACGTGATACCGACAAATAGGGGCATACTTTCTACGATATACCTGAAGCCGAAGAAGAAGACTGCGCAAAATGATATAGATAAGCTGTTCGGCGATTTTTATAATGATGAGCCCTTTGTCAGATATCACGAAGGCGGCAGGTTGCCGGAGTTGAAAGACGTCCTTTACACGAATTATTGCGACATAGGCGCGAAGGTGGCGAAAGATACGATAGTGGTGGTGTCTGCGATCGATAATCTGACTAAAGGGGCGGCGGGCCAGGCGGTACAGAACATGAACATCATGTGCGGGTTTGATGAAAAGGAAGGGTTGTGATGGGGGGCGGGGTGGGGAGAGCGCTGGGGAGCGGAGTGTCCCCAAGTGGCACGTCCCCAAGTGGCACGTCCCTAAGTGGCACGTCCCTAAAAGGGCGCCATATTGGGGGAGTGACGAGGGCGAGAGGGTTTTTCGCGAGCGCCGCGTGGTGCGGCATAAAGAGGAAGAACAAAGACCTCTGCCTCATATTTTCGCAGGTGCCGGCTCAGGCGGCAGGCGTATTCACTACTAATAAGGTGAAGGCCGCGCCGGTCATAGTAAGCAAGCATCATCTGGCCGGCGGCAAAGCGCAGGCGATCATCGCGAACAGCGGCAACGCCAACTGCATGACGGGCAAAAAGGGCCTGATCGACGCTTACAAGATGGCCGGCGCGGTCGCGGAGGCGCTCGCGATAAAGATGAGCGGCGTGCTGACGGCGTCCACCGGCGTCATCGGGAAGATGCTGCCGATAGAGAAGATCACCTCTGCCGTGGACACGCTTACCGCTTCGCTTAGCGCCGCCGGTTCGGGCGACGCCGCGAAGAGCCTGATGACTACCGACACGGTGCCGAAAGAAGCGGCCGTTACTTTTAAGCTGGGCTCGAGTGTGGTCAATATCGGAGGCGTGGCCAAGGGCGCGGGCATGATACATCCGGATATGGCGACGATGCTGGCGTTTATCACGACTGACGCCGCTGTTCCGGCCGCCGCCCTGAAAAAAGCGCTCAAGGAAAGCGTGGAGGCGTCATTCAACTCCATAACCGTCGACGGCGACATGAGCACCAACGACTGCGTCCTGATACTGGCGAACGGCATGGCCGGGAACAGGCCGGTCGGGTCCTCGGGGCCGGCGTACGAGGTATTTAAGAAAGGCCTTACGGCGGTCTGCGGCGAGCTGGCGGAGAAGATCGTGAGGGACGCGGAGGGCGCGACAAAGTTTGTGAGAGTGAAGATCGAGAAAGCCGCGAACGCGCGGGACGCGAAGAAGGCGGCGAACGCGGTCGCCACCTCGCCGCTCGTGAAGACGGCGTTATACGGCGGGGACCCGAACTGGGGGAGGATCGCGGCGGCGGCCGGCAGGAGCGGCGCGGATTTCAGCGCGGACAGGCTTGATATATATTTAGGGAAGGTAAAGGTGCTGTCGAGAGGCATCCCGACGGGCGCGGATAAGGGGCTGCTGCGACGGATAATGGCTCAGCGCGACATAGAGATAAGAGTGGTGCTCAATAGAGGGGCCGCGGGGGCAGCTGTGATGACGAGCGACCTGTCAAAAAAATATATCGATATCAACGCCCACTACACTACATAAAAAAGGGGACAGGCTACTTTTTTGTAGCTTGTTCAATGCGGCAAAAAAGTAGCCTGTCCCCTTTTTTTACGGATGAATCATGGAAGACGCGATAAAAAAGACAGAGATATTGATAGAGGCCCTGCCCTACATCAAGAAGTTCCAGGAAAAGGTGATAGTGGTGAAATACGGCGGCAGCGCCCTGACAAACAGAAGAAAAAGGCTCAGAGTACTCGAAGACATAATATTCATGAGCCTCGCGGGCATGAGGCCGGTGATCGTGCACGGCGGCGGCCCGTTCATCAATAAGAAATTCAAGAAAAAGAGGATAACGTCACAGTTTATAGACGGTCTCAGGGTCACGGGCGAAAGAGAGATAAAGGTCATAAAAGAGGTCTTGAGCAACGTCAACAGGCGCATCGTCAGAGAGATAAGGATGCTCGGCGGAAAGGCGCTTTGCGTCTCCGGCAGGAAAGTGATAAGGGTGAGGAGGCACAGGAATTACGGGGCTTTAGGCTACGTGGGCGAGATCACGCACGTGAACACGGCGAAGCTCGGGGCCATATGCTCGAGAGAGGTGATACCCGTAATCTCGCCGCTCGGGCTGGGGAGGGACAGGAAGATATACAATATAAACGCGGACCAGGCCAGCGCCCACGTGGCGAGGGCGCTCTCGGCGGAAAAGCTCGCTCTGCTTACGAACGTCGAGGGTATCTACAGAGACGGGAAAGACCCTGCGAGCCTCATCTCCACATTGACAAAGGGAAAGGTGAGGACTTTGGCGAAAAAAGGGATAATAGGAAGCGGAATGATACCTAAAGTGAAGGCCTGCGTTCTGGCCATCGAGGGAGGGGTGAAGAAGGCCCACATCGTAAACGGCTCCCTGCCGCACGCGCTTTTACTCGAGATATTTACTGATGAAGGTATCGGAACGGAAGTGGTGAAATGAAGATCAAGAGGGATATAATAAATAAATACAGTAAGTTCGTGATGCCCACTTATGCCAGGAGCGATATTGTATTTGCCAGGGGCAAAGGCATAAAGGTATGGGATACCGACAACGTCGAATACCTGGACTTCTTTCCCGGCTGGGCCGTGAGCGGCATAGGTCATTGCCATAAGAGGGTGGTCGCGGCCATAAAGGCTCAGGCGGAGAGGATGATACACGTCTCGAACAATTATTACAACGAGCTGCAGGCCGATCTCGCCGAGAAGATAGTGAAGCACTCGTTTCCGGGCAAGGTCTTTTTCGCGAACAGCGGCGCAGAAGCGAATGAGTGCGCGATAAAGCTGGCCAGAAAATACGGCGTCAAGAGCGCTAAATACGAGATCATCACTATGCAGCAGTCTTTCCACGGAAGGACGATGGCAACAATATCGGCGACGGGCCAGGACAAGGTGAAGAAGGGCTTCGAGCCGCTATTAGAGGGGTTCAAGACGGTCCCCTTCAACGATTTTGACGCGGTGAAGGCGGCCCTCACAAAGAAGACGGTAGCTATAATGCTGGAGCCGGTCCAGGGCGAGGGCGGGATAAACGTCGCGAATAAGGACTATATCGTAAAACTCAGGAAATTGTGCGACGAGAACGAGATGCTTCTGATATTCGACGAGGTGCAGACCGGTATGGGCAGGACAGGCGAGATGTTCTGTTTTAAGCACTACGGCATCGAGCCCGACGTCATGACGCTCGCTAAATCGCTCGGCGGCGGCGTGCCCATAGGAGCGACTGTCGCGGCAAGCAGGATATCGGATACGCTTATGGCCGGTACGCACGCCTCCACATTCGGCGGCAGCCCGCTTGTGTGCGCCGCGGCCCTCGCGACGTTCGAGGCCATAGAAAAGGAAGGCCTTCTTAAGAACGCCAGGAAGATGGGCGAGTATCTTAAGGTCAGGCTCACGGAGCTTGCGAAAGATATGCTTGAGCTTAAGGGGGTGAGGGGGCTGGGGCTTATGCTGGGGCTGGATACTTCTTTGGAAGCCGCGAAGGTCGTCGAGGAATGCTTCAGAAGGAAGCTTTTGATCAACGGCACCCAGATCACGGTATTGAGGATAATGCCGCCTTTGACGGTGAGTAAAGGCGATATAGACAAGGCGGTAAGAATTATAAGAGAATCTATAATAAGGATGAGACCGTATTAATCAGAGGTAGCGGATATGAAAAAAGATTTTTTGTCGATCAAAGACCTGACGAGGGAAGACGTCGAATACATATTTGAGCTCGCGCATCATCTAAAAGCCGGCATCGGCAGCTTCGAAAAGCCGCTCACCGGCAAATCCGTCGGGCTTATATTTCAAAAGCCGTCCAACAGGACCAGGCTTTCTTTCGAGGTCGGGGTGTATCAGCTGGGCGGGAACGCCATATATCTGGGCCCCGACGATATACAGCTGGGCGCGAGAGAGTCGATAAAGGATATCGCGAGGGTCCAGTCGAGATACCTCGACGGCATCGTGGCGAGGACGTTCTCTCATAAGGACCTTGTGTCTCTGGCTAAATACTCGACGGTGCCCGTGATAAACGGGTTGACCGACCTTTTCCACCCGTGCCAGGCCATGGGCGATTTCTTCACGCTCAAGGAAAGGTTCGACAGGATGAACAGCGTCACGCTCGCGTACGTCGGGGACGGCAATAACGTCTTGAATTCGCTCATGTATCTGGCGGCGATAATGGGCACGAACCTCAAATATTCGACTCCCGAGAATTATCAGCCCAAGGGGGAGGTCGTGGAGGACGCGCAGAAGGCGGCGGAGGAGACAAAGTCAACCATCGCGTATTATAAGTCGCCGGATGACGCCGTAAAGAACGCGGACGCGGTCTATACGGACGTCTGGACGAGTATGGGCCAGGAAGAGGAGTATAAAAAGAGGCTGGAGGATTTTCAGGGATATCAGGTGGACGAAAAGCTTTTCGCGAAGGCGAAGAAGGAAGCTATATTCATGCACTGCCTGCCGGCGCACAGGGGCGAGGAGGTCTCGGGGGCCGTCATCGACGGCGTGAATTCCGTGGTCATAGACCAGGCCGAGAACAGGCTCTATGTGCAGAAAGCTATCCTTATGGTCTATATAGGAGGGAAGAAGAGGAAATGAGCGCACAGCCGAAGAGAGGAAAAAACGCGGGTAAAGTAGTGCTGGCTTATTCCGGCGGGCTCGATACGTCCGTCGCCATAAAATGGCTCGCGGACAGGGGCTATGAAGTGATCGCTTATATGGCCGACGTGGGCCAGGAATGCGATTTTGCGACTAGCAGGAAGAGGGCGCTTAAGACGGGCGCGGTGAAGGTCATCATCGAAGACCTGAAGAAGGAGTTCGTCAGGGATTTCGTTTTCAAAGCGCTCAGGGCGAACGCCGTTTATGAGGGCGGATACCTGCTCGCGACGGCGCTTTCGAGGCCCATAATAGCGAAAGGGCTCGTGACGGCCGCTCATAAGGAGGGCGCGGGATACGTATCGCACGGATGCACCGGCAAGGGCAATGACCAGGTAAGGTTCGAAGTGGCGATAAACGCGCTGGACGCTGAATTGAAGGTTATAGCTCCCGTAAGGGTCTGGGGCATGAAGACGAGGGAGCAAGAAATAGAATATGCAAAAAAGAATAAGATTCCCATCGATACGACAAAGAAAAAGCCCTACTCGATTGATCATAATCTTTGGGGAATATCAATTGAGGCTGGGAAGCTGGAAGATCCTTATTATTCTCCTGACGAAGATATCTATCAGATTACGAAAGGAGTAGATAGGGCGGCGGCGAAGCCTGTCTATGTAGAGGTGGGATTCGAAAAAGGCGTGCCCGCAAGATTGAACGGGAAGAAGATGGACGGCGTCTCCCTGATACTGAAGCTTTCCAAAATAGCCGGCGGCGCGGGCGTGGGAAGAAGCGACATGATAGAAAACAGGCTGGTGGGGATAAAGTCGAGGGAGATATATGAGGCCCCGGCGGGCTGGGCGCTTTATACCGCTCACAAGGCGCTGGAAAGCATGGTGCTGGACAGGGAGCTTTTGCATTTCAAGGAAGCAATCGCCCTAAAATACGCGGAGCTCATCTATTACGGCCTCTGGTTCACGCCGCTGAAGGACGCGCTCGATAAGTTTGTCGACGAGACGCAGAAGCGCGTAAACGGCGTAGTGAGGCTTAAGCTCCATAAGGGCAACTGCATGGTGGTGGGGAGAAAGTCTCCCGATTCGTTGTACAGGGAAAAGCTGGCGACTTACGGAAAGGGCGATGAATTCGACCAATCCCTGGCAGAGGGGTTCATAAGACTCTGGGGGCTGCCTTATACCGCCGCCCCCAAAAATAAATAAACCGGATACGGAGATCTTTATGGCGGATAAGTTGTGGGGAGGGAGATTCAAGAAGAAGACCGATAAGGACGCCGAGGCTTTTCTGTCCAGCTTCGGATATGATAAGGTGCTGGCGGAGTTTGACTGTCTGGCGGGCATCGCGCACGTCAGGATGCTGGCCAAATCCGGCATTATAAAGGAAGCCGAGAAGGCTAAGATAGTCAACGGCCTGAAATCGATCCTCGCGGCCGTGAAGAAGGGCAAGATCGAGACGGACGGCTCCTACGAAGATGTCCACACATATGTTCAGCAGACGCTAAAAGAAAAGATCGGAGCCGCTGCCGACAAGCTTCACATCGCCAGGTCAAGAAACGACCTTGTGAGCGCCGACACCAGACTCTTATGCAAGGCCGAGGGGAATAAGATAATATCAGCCCTTATAAAGCTGCAAAAGGCCATGCTTCAGACGGCGAGGAAGAATAAAGAGGCAGTGATCCCCGGCTATACTCATTTAAAACACGCGCAGCCGGTGCTATACGCGCACTATATACTCGCTTACGTCGAAATGCTCGAGAGGGATAAGGGAAGGCTCCAGAACGCGGTCTCCAGGGCCGATACCTCGCCGCTGGGCGTAGGCGCCATATGCGGGACATCGCTTAACGTGGACAGGGCCATGCTGGCCAGGGAGCTCGGATTCGCCAGGACCATGCAGAACAGCATCGACGCCGTGAGCGACAGGGACTTTGTGATAGAGATACTCTCCGTCCTTTCGATACTCGCCATGCACCTTTCGAGGCTGAGTGAGGATTTCATCATATATTCGACCGACGAATTCTCCTTCCTGGATATCGACGAGGCCTTCTGCACCGGAAGCTCGATGATGCCGCATAAGAAGAACCCCGATGTGCTCGAGCTCGTAAGAGGGGAAAGCGCCGAAATATACGGAAACCTGATGTCCGCGCTCACTATGATGAAGGGGCTGCCGCTCTCGTACAACAGGGATATGCAGCTGGATAAGAAGCTGCTTTTGAACTCGATCGGGATAATCAAGAAGGAGCTCACCGTCCTTGAGAAGCTCGTAAAGACCGTCGAGATAGACAGGATGGCCGTGTCCGGGCAGCTGGCGGACGAGTTTTTGTACGCGACGGACCTCTCTGAGTTTCTGATGAAGAAGGGCTTAAGCCACGCTGAGGCGCATGAAGCCGTCGGGAAGCTCGTGGCTTATTGCGTAAAGAGCGGATCAACGATATCGTCGCTCGGCGTGGACGACCTGAAGACGTTCTCGGATAAGTTCGATCACGGTATATACAACCTGCTTAAGGGTACGGCTTCCGTGAGATTCAAATATTCCTCCGGCGGCACCGCGCCGGTAAACGTGTCTAAGGCAATAAAAAACTGGGAGAAAAGGCTTAAGCCCGCGGGGAAGTGATATGCACGAATTCAAATATAAGGGTAACGTCTTACACTGCGAAAATGTGAGGATACCGGCGATAGCCAGGAAGGTCGGCACGCCGTTTTATCTCTACAGCCACGGGACGCTCGCCGATCACTTCCGGAAGCTGAAGGAAGCCTTCAAGGAGATTGACCCGCTCATCTGTTTTTCCATGAAGTCTAATTCGAACCTCTCCGTCTGCAGGGCCCTTCAGAACGAGGGGGCCGGTTTCGACGTGGTCTCCGGCGGCGAACTCTATAAGGCTATCAAGCTGGGCGCCGACCCGAAAAAGATCGTCTATGCCAGCGTCGGAAAAAAGAGGGACGAGATAGAGGAGGCGATCAGGCGGGACATACTGCTCTTTAACGTGGAATCGGTGCCCGAGCTCCTGCACATAAGCACGATAGCGCGCGCCATGAAGAGGCGCGTGGACGTCGCCATAAGGATAAATCCGGACGTAAGGCCGAAGACGCATAAATATATAACGACCGGCAAGAAAGAGACGAAGTTCGGCCTGGATTTCGATACAGTCGAAGAGATATTCGATAACTCGAACCTTTACCCGAACCTCAATATCAAGGGCCTGCACATCCACATAGGTTCGCAGATCACGGAAGTGGCGCCGTTTGTGAAGACCCTAAAGAAGGTCAAGGCATTTCTGGAAGGATCCAAGATAGACGTGGAGGTGCTGAATATCGGAGGAGGCCTCGGCATCGTCTATTCCGAAGAGAAGCCGCAGACCGCGAAGGAATTCGCGAATGTCATAATACCGATACTCAAGCGGATCGGGCTGAAAGTGATATTGGAGCCGGGAAGGTTTATATCGGGCAACAGCGGCATCCTTGTATCATCCGTCGTATACGTTAAGAAGACCCCTGCGAAAAAGTTCATCATACTGGACGCGGGGATGAACGACCTGATAAGGCCGGCGTTTTACGGCGCGTATCATGAGATAAGGCCGGTGGTGAGGAAAGAATTCGCCGGAAAAGAGCGGGTGGACGTCGTGGGCCCCATCTGCGAATCGGGCGATTTTTTTGCCAGGGACAGGATGATGCCGGCGCTCGAGAGCGGCGACCTCGTCGCTATAATGAGCGCGGGCGCTTACGGCTTTGCCATGGCGTCCAACTACAACGCGAGGCCTAAGCCCTGCGAGGCGATGGCGAGCGGCAACAAGTTTTTCGTGGTGCGGGAGCGGGAGACATACAAAGACCTCATCAGAGGAGAAAGCATACCGGGTGTATTGAAATGAAGAAAATTGATTTCGCTAAGATGGCGGCGGCGGGAAACGATTTCATAGTCGTCGATAATCGGGGCGGACGGTTCCGGAAGAAGGTGAAAGACATATCAGGGTTCGTAAAGGCGGCGTGCCCGAGGAAGCTTTCTATAGGCGCAGACGGGGTCCTGCTGATAGAGGACTCCAAAAAGGCCGATATCACGATGCGCATATTCAATCCGGACGGCGGTGAAGTCGCTATGTGCGGAAACGGGTCCCGGTGCGTCGCTTATTATTCTGCGAAGAAAGGCATGACCGGGAAAGACATGTCTATAGAGACGCGGGCCGGCATCCTGAAGGCGCACGTTCACGGCGAGGCGGTGAGGATAGAGATGATGCCGCCGAAAGAGTTTAAGACCAGGTTCTCGATAGACGTCTACGACGAGACCTTCGAGGTGGACTTTATCGATACCGGAGTGCCGCATGTGGTATATTTCGTGGAGGACCTGGAGGGTTTTGACGTCAAGAGGTTCGGGAAAGAGATAAGATACCATAAAGAGTTCGCATCCGCCGGCACAAACGCGAATTTTGTGAAAGTGACGGGCAGGCACGATATATCGCTGAGGACGTACGAACGCGGCGTCGAGGACGAGACGTTCGCCTGCGGCACGGGCGCGGTGGCGAGCGCCATCGTGGCGTCCGAGCTTCATTCGGTGGAGCCTCCCGTGAAGGTAAGGACGCGGGGAGGCGACGTTCTGACGATACATTTCAAGAAAGTGAAGGATAAGTATAAGGACGTATTTCTCGAGGGCGGGGTAAAATTGATTTACGAGGGGAGTGTGGATCATGTTTAAGGGTTCGTTTGTAGCGCTTGTAACGCCGCATAAGCCGGACGGTTCCATAGACCGGAAGAAATACGGGGAGCTCATCGAATTCCAGATAAAAAACGGCACTCACGGCATCGTGCCCTGCGGATGTACGGGCGAGGCGGCCACGATGACCCACGATGAGCAGAAGGGCCTGATAAAGTTTTGCGTGGAGGTCGTCGATAAACGCGTCCAGGTAGTCGCCGGCACCGGCTCCAATAATACGGCGGAGGCGCTCGATCTGACGAGGGCCGCCAAAAAGGCGGGCGCGGACGGCGCGTTATTGATAACGCCGTACTACAACAAGCCGACGCCGGAAGGGCAGTTCCGTCATTACGAGAAGATCGCGAAGGAAGTGGACATACCCATAATGCTTTATAATGTCCCGTCGAGAACGGGCATCTCCATTTTGCCGTCGACGGTGGCGCGGCTTTCCAGGATCGATAATATAGTCGCGATAAAAGAGGCCAGCGGGAGCCTGGAGCAGGTGAGCCAGATAATATCGCTTTGCGATATAACCGTGCTGAGCGGCGACGACGCGAACACGCTTCCGATGATGTCGGTCGGCGCTGCGGGTGTGGTCTCCGTGGCGGCGAACGTCGTGCCGAAAGAGGTCGCGAATATGGTGGAGCTGGCGTTAAAGAAGGATTACGAAAAGGCCAGAAAGATACATCTGAAGCTCATGCCGATATTTAAGGGCCTGTTTATAGAGACGAATCCCATCCCGGTCAAGACTGTCTTATCGTTGATGGGCAAGATCGAGGCGAACTGGAGACTGCCTCTCTGCGAGATGTCTAAAGAGAATCTGCCTAAACTAAAGAGTATCGCCAAAGAGGCGGGGCTGATATGATAAAGATAGCGGTCTCCGGCTCCGAAGGCAGGATGGGCAGGAGGATAATAGCGCTCGCCGGAAAGGACAGGGACATCGAGATCGTCGCTAAATTCGACGTCGGCGGCGACGCCGAACAAGAAATCAGGAAATGCGACGTGCTCATTGAATTCACCACGCCGCAGGCTACGGTGGAGCACGTGCGTATCGCGGAGAAATTAAATAAGGCGATGGTCATCGGGACGACCGCGTTGTCCGATGAAGACATCGGCATCATAAAGAAGGCTTCCGGGAAGATACCTATCGTGCAGTCTCCCAATATGTCGGTCGGCGTGAACCTGCTTTTCAAGCTGGCGAAGGACGCGGCGCGCGTATTGGCCCCTGAATACAGGATAGAGATGACGGAGACGCACCACGTTCACAAGAAGGACGCGCCAAGCGGGACCGCGAAGAAGCTCGCCGAGATCGTCGCGAAGGAGAGGGGCGCGGATGCCTCGAGCGTACACATAGAGTCAAAGCGGGAAGGCGAGGTGGTGGGGGACCACAGCCTGGTCTTCGATTCTCCGACGGAGAAGATAGAGCTCGCGCACAGCGCCAAGTCGCGCGACACCTTCGTTGCCGGCGCCGTCACCGCGGCGAAGTTTTTAAAAGGCAAGAAGGCCGGCCTGTACACGATGCAGGATGTATTGGTGACAGTCACCTAATTTTAAGAGCGGTAAAAGTTAGAATATTGTTCGAAATTGGCGCAAGCAAATTTGAATATTACTATTTATTTTCTTAAAATTAGGTGACTGTCACCAATACAAGGAGTCAGAATGAAGATAGAGATATCGGAGAGATTGAAGAAGCTGCCGCCGTATCTTTTTGCGGAGATAGACAGGGCTAAGAAGAAGGCGAGGCAGGAAGGCCGCGACATAATAGACCTCGGCATAGGCGATCCCGACACGCCGACACCGCAGTACATCATAGACGCGTTAAATGAGGCCGTCAGTGATCCGTCTACGCACAAATACGCCCTGGACGAAGGCCTCGCCGAATTCAGGGAGGAAATAGCGGCGTGGTATATGAAAAGATTCCGCGTCCAGCTGGACCCCAAGACCGAGGTCCTGCCGCTTATAGGCTCAAAGGAAGGCATAGCCCACATGCCGCTGGCGTTCATAAACCCCGGCGACGCGGCGCTGGTGCCGGATCCGTGCTACCCTCCCTATAAAAGCGGGACGATCTTCTGCGAGGGCGAAATAAAGCTGATGCCGATAGTAGAAAAGAACGGTTTTCTTCCGGATCTATCCGGTATTGATGAGTCGATGGCGGATAGGGCCAAGGTCATGTATCTGAACTATCCCAATAATCCCACAGCCGCCTGCGCCGATGAGGAATTTTTTAAAAAGGCCGTAAAGTTCGCCGAGCGGCACGGCATCATCGTCTGCCACGACGCCGCTTACACCGAGCTCGCTTATGATAAATACCAACCGCCCAGTTTTCTAAGTGTCGCCGGAGCGAAGGCTGTCGGCGCGGAGTTCCACTCTCTTTCCAAGACCTTTAACATGACGGGCTGGAGGATCGGCTTTGTCGTCGGAAATAAGGATATCGTATCCCCTATCGCGAAGGTCAAATCCAACATAGACTCGGGGATATTCGCCGCCATACAGCGCGCGGGTGTAGCGGCCCTCAAAAATTACGGGAGCCACATAGGGCGGCTCCAGAATCTCTATCAGAAGCGCCGGGACGCTCTATGCGACGGGCTGAATTCCATTGGATGGAAGGTGAAAAAGCCGAAGGCTACTTTCTACGTGTGGGCAGAATGCATAAGGGGCTACGACTCCATAAAGCTGGCAAAACACCTTTTGGACAACGCGAATATCGTCGCGACGCCGGGCGTAGGGTTCGGCCAGAACGGCGAGGGCTACATAAGGATGGCGTTTACCGTCGGAGAAGAGCGCCTCGGGGAAGCGGTGGCAAGGATAAAGAAAGTAGTCTGATGAGCAGGGTATACGTAGCTCTCGGCTCGAATATCGAGCCTAAGAAGTCTTTCATAGACAAGGCTATCCATGAGATCGGCAAGAGGGCCGGCATGACTTTAAGGAGGCGTTCGTCGATATACGACACCTATCCCGCGGGCTGTGAGCACGGCGGACGTTTTTTAAACGGAGTGGTTGAAATAGAAACGCCTTTCCCTCCGATCAGGCTGCTTTCGGAACTGCACGACATCGAGAGGTCGCTGGGAAGGAAGAGGGACGGAAAAAATCTTCCCAGGACCATAGATCTGGATATATTGCTTTATGACGATCTGACGGTCCGCGGAAAGGACCTTGTGATACCGCATCCCAGGATGCATGAGAGGGATTTTGTGATCTTCGGCATGAACGAGATAGCCCCGGGGGCCGTGCATCCGGTCTTGAAAAAAAGCATAAGCGAGATCGTCGACGGCCGTCAGATGAAGATCATACGGAGCCCGAAAGAGGCGCAGAAAGAGGTCGATTCGATAAAACGAAAAGGCATGCGGGTGGGGTTCGTGCCCACGATGGGT